>SDZE01000585.1 GCA_004173095.1 Bradyrhizobiaceae bacterium | reverse complement strand
TCTGCCGCCTGCGCCAGGGTCATTGCGGGCTCGCGGGCGGCGTTCGCCGTGCCCATGCGCACTTTGGCGTCGCGCAGCAAAGGATGGACCGGCAATTCGGCGGCGACACCGATATCGATGACGCGAAGATCGATGCCGTTGGCTTTGGCGAATGCGTTGGCGCTGGCGCGACCGGCCAGATAGGTCATCACCATCGCGACGGTGACGGCGGATGGATATTGCGAGACACCCTCGGCGACCAGTCCGTGATCGCCGGCGAAGACCAGCAAGACGGCTTTCTCGCCGCGCGGCTCACCGGGATGGCGGATCAGGCCGAGTTGCACGGCGAGTTCCTCGATTCGCCCGAGCGAGCCCGGCGGTTTCGCCTTGCCGTCGATGGCGGCCCGCAAGCTGGCCGCGACGGCAGGGTCGAGGGGCGTAATGGCCGGCGGCTGCCAGATCGGGCTGAAAGAGGTCAATGGCGGGTTCCTTTGGTCGCCTGTCTCGCGCATCTCGCGGCATTCGGTCAACCGTCGCGCCCTGTCCCGACCGCGGTTGACCCGGGCGATGCCGGCAGATAGCGTCCGCGGCGACGGTCCTTCCGCAAGGAAGGTGAAAAGGGAAGCCGGTGCGATACCGGTGCTGCCCCCGCAACTGTAAGCGACGAGCCCGCGCCGGTGCCACTGGGAGTTCCCCTTTTTGGGAGTTTCTGGGAAGGCGGCAAAGGGCGCCGACTCGCGAGCCAGGAGACCTGCCGTCACGTATTGTGCTTTGGAGGCGTCGTCGGGGCGGGGTGCACCGGACGGGAGCGAGCGGATGATGTTCATCCGCGCGACCCAACAAAGCTCGTCTGATTTGAGCCCGTGATGGATCGCAACGCACCGACTTTGCCCGACGACCTTGCTGTCGTGACCGAACCACCGCGTCCGTTGCCCTCGGCACCGGTGGTCGTCAGCGTCTGCGTGAATTGCAAGGCGGCCGACGGCGCCGTGGTTGGGGCGGCGATGCTGGAGGCGGTGACCGCGGCGCTCGATGCGCGCGATGTCGCCGTCATGGTGCGCCCGGTGCAATGCCTCAGCGTCTGCAAGCGTCCGACCACGGTCGCTGTAACCAGCCAGGACGGCTACACTTTCCTGTTCGGCGATCTGCTGACGGACACCGGCCCGGATGCCGTCGCGTCCTTCGTGCAATCCTATCAACAATCCGATTACGGCTTGGTGCCGTGGCGCGAGCGCGCGGACGTGTTGCGCAAGGGCATGGTGGCGCGCGTGCCACCACTGCGCTGGTCGCCTGAGGACGGACGGGCGCCGAAATGACCGCGCTTGGCACCACGCTGGTTCTGGGTGGCGCGCGGTCCGGCAAGTCGGCCTTCGCCGAACGTCTGGTCGGCGAGATGAATGTCACCAAAGTGTATCTCGCCACAGCAACCGCCGGCGATGATGAGATGCAGGCGCGGATCGCGCAGCATCGCAAGCAGCGCGGACAGGGCTGGACCACCATCGAGGAGCCGCTGGCGCTGGTCGATACGCTGACGCGCGAGTCGACCATCGGTCGCGTCATCCTGGTGGATTGCCTGACTCTGTGGCTGTCCAATCTGATGATGGCCGAGCGCGACCCTGAGGTGGAAGCCAAGCGTCTGGTCCGCTTTCTCGACGTCTCGCGCTATCCCATCGTTTTCGTGTCCAACGAAGTCGGTCTCGGCCTGGTGCCGGAGACGCCGCTCGGCCGCGCCTTTCGCGATGCGCAAGGGCGCCTCAACCAGACGATCGCCGCCGCCGTGAACAATGTCGCTTTCGTCGCCGCCGGCCTGCCACTTTGGCTCAAGCGTTTTCAGGAGAATTGAATGTCCCGCGTCCCCGTCACCGTGCTCACCGGCTTTCTCGGTGCAGGCAAGACGACGCTGCTCCGGTCGCTGCTGACCCAGGCCGATGGCTTGCGCATCGCGGTCATCGTCAATGAATTCGGCGATGCCGGCTTCGATGGCGGTCTGGTCGAGGAATGCGCGGCCAAGGCCTGCGCGCCCGGCGACATCGTCGAGCTCACCAACGGCTGCATCTGTTGCACGGTGGCCGATGATTTTGTGCCCACCATGGAAAAGCTGTTGTCGCGCGAACGTCCGCTCGACGCCATCGTGATCGAGACGTCAGGCCTGGCTTTGCCGCAGCCCTTGCTGAAGGCCTTCGCATGGCCGGCGGTGAAGACCCGCGCGACCGTCGATGGCGTTGTCACGGTGGTCGACGCACTGGCGCTTTCCGAGGGCCGCGTCACGCTCGACGAGCATGCATTGGCCGAACAGCGCGCTGCCGATCAGGGAATCGAACACGACGATCCGATCGAGGAAGTGTTCGAAGACCAACTCGCCTGTGCCGATCTCGTGGTGCTGTCGAAGAGCGATCTCGTCAGCGCCGCCCAACTGGATGAGATCGAGACCAAGCTCAAGGCCGAGTTGCGCGCGGGCGTCAGCATCGTGCGATCGAAGGGTGATCTCGCACCGAAAGTTCTGATCGGCCTCAATGCCGCGGCGGAGGATGACATGGCAGCCCGCGCCGGCCATCACGGCGAGGAAGAAGACCACGATCACGACGACTTCGACAGCATCGTCATCAAGCCGGGTACGGCTGGCGATCTCGAAGCCATGCGCGCCCGTGTCAGCGATGCGCTCGGCCTCGAAGGGGTGCTGCGCGTCAAGGGCCATGCCCGTATCGCCGGCAAGCCGGCGCCGATCGTGGTGCAGGCCGTCGGCGCCCGCGTCGATCTGGCATACGCGCGGCCGGATGTGAGCCATCCCGAACATCTCGTGGTGATCGGCCTGAAGGGGTTCGATGCGAACGCTGTGCGCAGAGCGCTGGCGGGCTAGTTTTCCCTCCCCCAAGCGGCGAAGCCGCGCAGTGGGGAGGGTGGATTGAACGCGTAGCGGTCGAGACGGGTGGAGTGCCACAAGCTCGATGTCGCTTGGTGCACCCCACCCCGACCCTCCCCACTGCGCGGCTGTGCCGCTTGGGGGAGGGCGCACTGCTATCGGTGCTTAACAGGAAGACATTCGACACGCATGCATCTCAAGCTCGACACCTCTGGCACTATCGACGACGGCGACGTTGCCCGCGATCTCGGGCAGGACGCAGCTGATATCGTCGTGCTGTCTGCGGCGGACAGCGATCTGGCTGCGTTCGGTGCGGCCTATGCGAGCCTTGATGCTGGTTTTCCGAGTGTGCGGCTGACCAACATGCTGGCGCTCGGCCATCCCGCCTCGGTCGATCTCTATGTCGAGCGTACGCTGGCCAAAGCGAAGATCGTGCTGTTGCGCATGCTCGGTGGCATCAGCTACTGGCCGCACGGCGTCGAGAGCCTGCGCAGCGACGCGATCGCGCGTGGCGCATTGTTCGCCTGCATTCCCGGCGAGATGGAGTGGAATGCCGAGCTCGCCGCGCGCGGTACCCTCGATGCCGATGCGACGCATGCGCTATGGCGCTATTGCAGCGAAGGCGGCGTGATCAATGCAGCACTGGCGTTGCAATATGCAGCGCATCTGATCGGGCGCGGCGACAAGCCCGCCGCAGCGCGACCGATGCCGTCGGCGGGATTCTGGCCGCACGCGCCGGAGGACGATGGAAGGCCTCATGCCTTCGTGATCTTCTACCGTGCCCTGGTGGCCGGTGGTGACACGGCTGCCATCGGTGCCTTGCGCGACGCGCTCGAAGCCCGTGGCCTCAATGCCGTCTGCCTTTATGTTACCAGCCTGAAAGACGAGCGCTCGGTCGCGTTCCTGCGCGCGGCGCTGGCGGCGTTT
>SDZE01000434.1 GCA_004173095.1 Bradyrhizobiaceae bacterium | reverse complement strand
CCACAAGCTGCGCCGCCGGCCGACGACGTCTTCGAACTCACCGACGAGATGATCGCGGAAGATCCCGAACCGGCCTTCCGGCGGGTCGAGCCCGCCGACGATCTCGAATTTGCGGAAGCCGTGGCAGCCAGCACGCAGACACCGCGATTCGATGTCCCATCCTACGATCCGCCCCCGCGCGAGCAGCCGGCGATGACCGCTTCGATGATGTCGCAATCGACTGCGTCGGCGGTGGAATCCGCGTTCAATTCGCTGGCCAACACGGTGCTGAGCAACAATGCACGGACGCTCGAAGATCTCGTCAAGGAGATGCTGCGGCCGATGCTGAAGACCTGGCTGGATGACAATCTGCCGGGTCTCGTCGAGCGCGTCGTCAAGGCCGAGATCGAGCGCGTGTCGCGGGGCGGCGGTCGCTAGGCCGCGTCGGGTGCAGGCGGCCTTCGTTTGGCCCCTCCCGGACCTATATAGATACCCTCTGTTGACTTGAGCGTGCCCTGCGGGTTTCTAGCCGCAGGCACCTGAACGGCCGTTTCCAGGCCGCCCCCCTGACTTGAATGCAGTCGTCATGATCGAAAAGACCTATCAGCCAGCCGACATCGAAGCCCGCATCGCGGCGGCGTGGGACAGTGCAGGGGCCTTCAAGGCCGGCCGTCCGGACCGCCAGCAGGCCGAGCCCTATGCTATCGTGATTCCGCCGCCGAACGTGACCGGCTCGCTGCATATGGGCCACGCGCTCAACAACACCCTGCAGGACGTGCTGTGCCGCTTCGAGCGCATGCGCGGTCGCGACGTGTTGTGGCAGCCCGGCACCGACCATGCCGGCATCGCGACCCAGATGGTGGTCGAGCGGCAATTGATGGAGCGCAAGGAGCCTGGTCGTCGCGAGATGGGACGCGCCGCGTTTCTCGAACGCGTGTGGGCGTGGAAGGCCGAGAGCGGTGGCATTATTGTCAACCAGCTGAAGCGCCTCGGCGCGTCCTGCGACTGGTCGCGCGAGCGTTTCACCATGGACGAGGGCCTGTCCGAGGCCGTCATCAAGGTGTTCGTCCAGCTCTATCGCGAAGGCCTGATCTACAAGGACAAGCGCCTCGTCAATTGGGACCCGAAGCTGCTCACCGCGATCTCCGATCTCGAAGTGCAGCAGGTCGAGGTCAAGGGCAACCTGTGGCATCTGCGCTATCCGCTCGAAGGCAAGACCTTCGATCCCGAGGATCCGTCGAGCTTCATCACCGTCGCCACCACGCGTCCGGAAACGATGCTCGGTGACAGCGGTGTCGCGGTCAATCCCGGCGACGAGCGTTACACGCATCTGATCGGCAAGAAGGTCGTGCTGCCGCTGGTCGGCCGCTTGATCCCGATCGTCGGCGACGAGTATTCCGATCCCGAAAAGGGCTCGGGCGCGGTGAAGATCACGCCGGCGCACGATTTCAACGACTTCGAGGTCGGCAATCGCCACGGCCTCGCGCGCATCAGCATCCTCGACATCGAAGGCAAGCTCGCGCTCGCCGACAACGAGGACTATGCGCGCGGTCTGCCAGAGGGCTCTGCGCAACTGATCGAAGAGCTGCACGGCATGGAGCGCTTCGCCGCGCGAAAGGCCATCGTGCAGCGGCTGGAAGATTTCGGCTTCCTCGAAAAGATCGAGCCGAATGTGCACATGGTCCCGCACGGCGACCGCTCCGGCGTCGTCATCGAGCCCTATCTGACCGACCAGTGGTATGTCGACGCCAAGACGATGGCGCAGCCGGCCATCGCTGCCGTGCGGAGCGGCGCCACCGAATTCGTGCCGAAGAACTGGGAAAAGACCTATTACGAGTGGATGGAGAACATCCAGCCGTGGTGCATCTCGCGGCAATTGTGGTGGGGCCATCAGATCCCGGCGTGGTACGGCCCGGACGGCAAGGTGTTCGTCGCCGAAACCGAGGACGAGGCCGTCGGCCACGCGCTCGGCTATTACGTCGAGCAGGAACACATCACGGCCGAGCACGGCCGTGCGATGGCGATGGACCCGGCGTTGCGCGAAGGCTTCATCACCCGCGACGAGGACGTGCTCGATACCTGGTTCTCGTCGGCGCTGTGGCCTTTCTCGACGCTCGGCTGGCCGCAGACCGACGCGGACGTGAAGCGCTACTACCCGACCAATGTGCTGGTCACCGGCTTCGACATCATCTTCTTCTGGGTTGCCCGCATGATGATGATGGGCATGCACTTCATGAAGGACGTGCCGTTCCCGACCGTCTACATCCACGCCCTCGTCCGCGACGAGAAGGGCGCCAAGATGTCGAAGTCGAAAGGCAACGTCATCGATCCGCTCAACCTGATCGACCAGTTCGGCGCCGATGCGCTGCGGTTCACGCTGGCCGCGATGGCGGCGCAGGGCCGCGACATCAAGCTCGCGACCTCGCGTGTCGAAGGCTATCGCAATTTCGCGACCAAGTTATGGAATGCGACGCGCTTCGCCGAGATGAACGAGTGCATGCTGCCGGCCGGCTTCGATCCGACCGCGGCCGAGCAAGTGCTCAATCGCTGGATCGCGCATGAGACGGTCAAGGCGACGCGCGAAGTCACCGAGGCGATCGAAGCCTATCGCTTCAACGATGCCGCCGGCGCGGCCTATCGCTTCGTCTGGAACGTGTATTGCGACTGGTATCTCGAGCTAGCGAAGCCCTTCATGATGGGCGAGGACGGCCCGGCCAAGACCGAAACCCGCGCCATGGTCGCATGGGCGCGCGACGAGATTCTCAAGCTGCTGCATCCGTTCATGCCCTTCATCACCGAAGAGCTGTGGGCGGTCACCGCCAAGCGCGAAAGCCTGCTGGTGCTGACGCCATGGTCGCGCCGGGCGACAAGCAACACGCGCGAGCAGGAAGCGCTCATCGTAGCCACCGCCGCGAGCGATCCTATCGTCGCGCCGATCCTGCTCGCTGATTCTGCGCCGGCATCGGAGGACTTCGCGGACGATGCCGCGGAAGCCGAGATCGGCTGGGTGGTCGATCTGATCACCGCCGTGCGCTCGCTGCGCGCGGAGATGAACATCGTGCCGGCGACGCTGACGCCGCTGGTGCTGGTCGCGGCGTCCGCGGAGATGCAGGCGCGCGCGCAGCGCTGGAGCGACGTCATCAAGCGCCTGGCACGCATTGCCGACATCAGCTTCGCCGACAAGGCGCCGGAGGGCACCGTGCAGCTTATCGTGCGCGGTGAAGTCGCCGGTCTGCCGCTGAAAGGCTTGATCGACGTGGCTGCCGAACAGGCGCGGCTCGACAAGGAACTCGCCAAGGCGGAGGGCGACATCAAGCGCGCCGACGCAAAACTCTCGAACGAGAAGTTCGTGGCCAATGCCGCGGAAGAGATCGTCGAGGAAGAACGCGAAAAACGTGCGGCAGCCGAAGCGCGCAAGGCGAAGGTGCTGGAAGCGATCGAGCGGCTGAAGACAATGAACTGAGTGTAGGGTGGGCAAAGCGAAGCGCGCCCACCCTCACTGACACAGCATTTGATGGTGGGCACGGCGCTTGCGCCTGTGCCCACCCTACATTTTCGCGAACGGCTTGCTGAAATATCGCGAGCCTTTCAGACCAAAACGCCAGGGCAGTTCGACGCCCTTGGTGATGCCGATGCGGACGCCGACTACCATCTCGGGCACGCTTGATCGGGCCAATAGCTCGAAAGGCGGGCAGTCGAGCGGCGCGCCGTCATGGGTGCCGGTGATGCCAAGCGCTGCGCACAGTCGGCCAGGGCCGGAACACAGCAGGCGCTCGTCTTGCAAGCCGCGACGCAATTGCATCGACGCCAC
>SDZE01000556.1 GCA_004173095.1 Bradyrhizobiaceae bacterium | reverse complement strand
CGATGTACTGATCGAATCCGCGCTGTGGAACGAGATTAACATCGCGCAGACCGGCCGCAGGCTCGGCATCAATTCCGATGCACGCTATCGTTTCGAGCGCGGCGTCGATCCCGTCTTCATGGTACCTGGCCTCGAACTCGCGACCAGGCTGGTGATGGAGCTGTGCGGCGGCACGCCGTCGGAGAGCATCGTCGTCGGCAAGAGCTATGGCGAGGACCGCCTGATCGACTTCCCGATTGCGGAAGTGAAGCGCCTTGCTGCCATCGACGTGCCGTTCCCGGAAATGCGGATCATCCTGAACCGGCTCGGCTTCTCGGTCGCCGGCAACGGCCCCGTGGTGAAGGTCGCGGTGCCCTCCTGGCGCATGGACGTCACAGGAAAGGCCGACATCGTCGAGGAGATCATGCGGATCGTCGGCGTCGACAAGGTGCCGCTGACGCCGTTCCCGCGTGGCGACGCCCAGCGCAAGCCGGTGCTGACGCAGATCCAGCAGCGCACCCGCCGCGCCAAGCGTGGCCTGGCCGCGCGTGGCCTGGTCGAGGCCGTGACCTGGTCGTTCATTTCCAGGCCGCATGCCGACGTGTTCGGCGGCGGCAAGCCCGAGCTCGCGCTGGCCAATCCGATCGCGGCCGATCTCTCCGACATGCGGCCGAGCCTGCTGCCTGGCCTGATCGCGGTGACGCAGGCCAACGCCCGTCACTGGACTGGCGCCAGCGCCGCTACTGCGCTCGATGCCAAGGCTGATGCTTTTGCGGTTCTCGCCGCGGCAGGCGCGCCGATGCAGGCGCTGCAGATCGTCCCCGGCGGCGCCGACTGGCTGCATCCCGGCCGTTCCGGCACGATCCAGATCGGGCCGCAAAACATTCTCGGTCACTTCGGCGAGGTGCATCCGCGCACGCTGGAAGCACTCGGCGCCGATGGGCCGCTGATGGCGTTCGAGGTGATCCTCGATCGCATTCCCGATGCCAAGCAGAAGGCGACCCGGGCCAAGCCGTTGCTGGAACTCTCCGCGTTCCAGCCGGTATCGCGCGATTTCGCCTTCATTGTCGATCGCAAGGTGAAGTCCGGCGACGTCGTCAAAGCCGCCGCTGGCGTCGACAAGAAGCTGATTACCTCGGTGACCGTGTTCGACGTCTATGAAGGCAAGGGTATCGACGACGACAAGAAATCGGTGGCCATCGCCGTGACGATCCAGCCGCGGGACAAGACGCTGACCGATCAGGAAATCGATGCGGTGGCGGCAAAGATCGTGGCGGAAGTAACCAAGAAGACGGGCGGCACGTTGCGCGCATGACCGACCGACTCGGTCTGGCGCAATATTCAACCACCTCGCTCGTCATTCTCGTCGTCACCGCCTTCGTCGCCGGCCTCGCGCGCGGATTTTCCGGGTTCGGGTCGGCGATGATCTTCATGCCCCTGGCGTCCAGCGTGATCGGTGCGCAGCTCGCATCCCCGTTGTTGCTGCTGATCGACTTCCTGACCACGCTGACGCTGATCCCCAATGCTGCAAAGCGCGCCGACAAGCGCGATGTCGGCATCATCTGCGTCGGCGCATTAATCGGCATCCCGCTCGGCACCATGGTTCTGGCGTTGGCCGATCCGCTCGTCGTGCGCTGGATCATCGCCCTGCTGATCATTGCGCTGCTGGTGCTGTTGATGTCCGGCTGGCGTTTTCGGGGCAAGCCAACGACACCAATGACGATGTCGGTTGGCTTCACCGGCGGTTTCTTCGGTGGCCTCGCCCAGGCCGGCGGTCCCCCTGTCGTGCTGTATTGGCTGCGCGAAGGCGCCGTCGCCGCCGTCACCCGCGCGAACATCATTCTGTTCTTTGCCATCAGCGATGTGCTGATCGTGATCAGCTATATCTTCGGCGGCTTGTGGACGGCGACCGTCGTCGGTCTCGCTGTATTGACCGGCCCGCTATTCGGGCTCGGCCTCTGGATCGGCTCAAAACTGTTCGGCGTCGCCAGCGACGAAACCTTTCGCCGGATCTGCTACGCGCTGATCGCGGTCTCGGCAGTCATTGGGCTGCCGCTGTTCGATGGTTTGTTTCGCTGATCTGTAGGGTGGGCAAAGCGAAGCGTGCCCACCATCAAGTGCCGCGAACGCAAGGGTGGGCACGCTTCGCTTTGCCCACCCTACAGTTAAAACCCACCCGCATTGCTGGATCGTGGCGCCCGGCGTTTCTGTTTCTTTGCTGGCTTCGCTTCCGGGGCTGGCTCCTTGGTGGCGCCGATCTTTTTCAGCGCCGCATCGGCTGCGCGTTCGCCGCTCTCCCAGGCGCCGTCGACGGTGCCCCACAGCGTTTCATGCGTCGCTTCGCCGGCGATGAACAGATTGCCCATCGGCTCGGCCAGCACGCGGCGCGAGGCTTGCCCGCCGGGTGCTGCGGCCGACATCGCGCCGAGAACGAACGGCGACGCATCCCAGCGCGTCACCTTGCTGCGCTGGACCGCATTCTTCATGTCGCTGCCGAACATCTTCGTCAGCCACGCGGTGGCGAACTCCGTCATCGCCGCTTCGCCCTGGGCCGCGAGACCGCGGCCGAACGAACCTGCGACATCGACCGTGCACAGCGACGAGCCACCGATATTCGCAAACAGCGCGCCGGTCTGCGTGCTGTTGCTCTGCTCGATCACCAGTTCGTCGCGGCCGAGGCCAAGCGGATTGCCTTTCAGGCCCAATGCGATGCGATCGTAGCTGCCGAGTGTCAGCTTTGCCGCAGCGTCAAGCTGGCGCTTCGGCAGCTCCGGCGTGAATTTGATCGCGCCGGCATTCAATACATTGCTCGACACCGTGACGATCACTGCACGGGCCGCCACGCGTCCTGCTGCGGTCTCGACGCCGATGTCGCGCCCGCTCCAGGTGACGCGCGTGACCGGCATCGACAGCACGACCGGCACGCTGTCGCCGAGCTTCGCCATCAGTGCGCCGAGCCCCTGGCGCGTCGCGACCGAGATCGCGCGATCTTCGGCGCGCGACTGATCGACCACCGACAGATCCTTCAGATCCTTCCCGGTCGCATAGGCGCCGAGCGCGAAATCGACGGTGCCGGACCAGTCGCCGAGATCCTTCGGCAACACGGCGGCGCAGGCCATGTCGCCGCGGCGCGCTGCATCGTCGATCGCGCGAGTGGCGCGCACGAAGGTCGCAAGCAATTCCTCGGTCTCCGCAGCGCGCGCATTGCGGCGACCGATGCGCAGTTTCTGGCTTGGCGAGGACGTGACGTCGATGCCGGCGCCGCGCGCGAGCTTGACCACGGCATTGGTTTCCGGCGTGTGCAACCAGCGCGCGCCGAGGTCGAGCGGAACATCGAAGGTCGAATTGTCGGTGATGCAACGGCCGCCGACCTGCGCCGATGCTTCGAGCACGATCACCTTGCGGCCCGCGGCCTGGATGCGACGCGCAGCCGCAATGCCGGCGGCGCCGGCGCCAATCACCACCACATCGGCATCGCGCGGCAATGTCGCAGCCGACACCCTTGCGCCAAACAGCGGCGCAAGCGTCAATCCAGCCGACGCCGTTAGAAATGCGCGGCGTGAGAAAGTCATGGCATGGTTTCCGAGAGTGTAATGAGAATGAGAACGTCCCACGAACCTTGCAGTATTCAATTGCCGCCAGCAACCCTGATGGTGAATTTCGGGTTGATGGCGATGTGCACGCATGAACCAAATTGCAATGGCTGGCGTCCATGATGCGTGCAGGGACAAAGCGGTCGATACGAACCGCAACCGGGATGAGTGTCATGGGCTTCATGCTCGATACGGTCGGCAAGCTGATTGCCAAATATCTGCAGAAGGAAGTGCCGGGCTACGAGCCTTTCACGCCAAGCGATCCCGAGCGTTTGCACGACATCATCCAGGAAGGCGACGTGCTGCTGGTCGAAGGCAACAACCGCGTCTCGGGCATCATCAAATACCTCACGCAATCGACCTGGTCCCACGCCGCACTCTACGTGGGGCCGATCGACGGTGCCATGGAGCCCAGTGGCGAGCCGCATGTGCTGATCGAGGCGAATATCGGCGAGGGCGTCACCACCGCGCCGCTGTCGAAATATTTCGCATTTCATACGCGGCTCTGCCGGCCGGTCGGGCTTTCCTATGAGGACCGCACCACGGTGTGCCGCTACGCCATCAATCGCGTCGGCTTCGGTTACGATACGAAAAATATTCTGGACCTGATGCGGTTTCTCATTCCGCTGCCGATCCCGCAGCGTTGGCGAAGGCGCATGATTGCGATCGGCTCGGGCGATCCGACCAAGATCATCTGCTCGGCCTTGATCGCGCAGGCCTTCGAGGCGGTGCGCTATCCGATCCTGCCCAAGATCACACGCGCCGGCAGCCGGCAGGCGCGCCGCGAGATCCTGCACATCCGGCATTCGTCGCTATACATGCCGCGCGATTTCGACATCTCGCCCTATTTCGAGGTGGTGAAACCGACCATCGAACTCGGTTTCGACTACACGTCGCTGCACTGGGCCGACAAGCCCCGTCCGCCCCGGGAGGTGGCGGAGGGCAGCAAAATGTTTCCCGATATCGGAACGCCCACGCCAACGCTCGTTCCTGAAA
This sequence comes from Bradyrhizobiaceae bacterium, assembly GCA_004173095.1. GTDB lineage: Bacteria > Pseudomonadota > Alphaproteobacteria > Rhizobiales > Xanthobacteraceae > Tardiphaga. Next base: position 24,792 of record SDZE01000556.1, on the reverse strand, counting down.
AGGCTGACACGGAAACGAAGATCCACGGCGAAGCCGTGACGGCGCGGATCCGTCTGGTGGCCTAAACTCGGTGCGCTAACGTCACTTCGCTTCTCGCAACGACGGTTGCGCGCGTTACGACTTCACCGCACCTGCCGTCAGCCCGCCCACCATGTAGCGGCGAAAGGCGTAATACACTGCAGCCGGCGGCAGCGCGTAGATGAAGCCGGTGGTCATCAGCAATTCCCACGGCGAGTCGTCTGCCGCCAGAAAATTGCCGAGCGCGACCGGCAGCGTGATCTCGGTGTCCTTTGAGAGCAGCAGGAACGCATAGAGATATTCGTTCCACGCCAGCAGCAGCGCATAGGTGCCCACGGCCACCAGCGACGGCAACATCAGAGGAAGATAGACCATCCGGAATAGCTGCAGCGGCGTGGCACCATCCATGATCGCAGCCTCATCGAGTTCGAGCGGCAACTTGTCCGAGGCTTGCTTGAGCACCCAGATCGCGTAGGGCGATGCGATGGTCACCATGGCGAGGATCAGCGACCAATGATTGTTGAGCAAACCATACGTGCCCATGGTGCGATACATCGGCACGGCGAGGAACGCGGCCGGTATGAAATAGGTGAACAGCGCGAGATTCATCACCGTGCGGCCGCCACGCACGCGCAGACGCGAGATCGCAAAGGCCGCCAGCGTGGCGATGATCAGTGTCAGCGCGCCGACCGCGACGGCGATCACCACCGAATTGCCGAACTGCACCCAGAAGTCGCGCAGAAAGTAATGTTGCTGATTGAATACCACGCGGAAATTTTGCAGCGTCGGATGATCCGGCCATAATTTACCGGCGAATGCGTCCTGCTTCGGCGAGATCGCGAACAGGAACATGTGATAGATCGGGATCAGCGTCCAGATCAGCACGGGAATGCCGATCAGCAGCAGCTTTGCTTCATTGCCGATCTCGCGCAGCGTCGGCATCCGCATCTCCGAGGTCTTCATCGCGCAAATCCCGTCATCGCGAGAGCCTCTTCATCATGAAATATACCAGCGGCAACACCAGCGGCATCGCGCAGACGATCGACGCCATCGCCATGTCGAGCTGATCGAGGCGGAGATAGCGGATGCCGAGTGTCGCCAGTACATGGGTGAGATCGGCCGGGCCGCCGCCGGTGAGCAGATAGACACTATTGAAATCGCCGAGCGTCCATATCATCGAGAGCAGCGTGCAGGTGATGTAGAGCATCTGCATCGACGGCCAGGTAATGAAGCGGAACTTCTGCCACCAGCTGGCGCCATCGACGTCGGCGGCCTCGAACATGTCGGTGGAGATGGCGAGCCGTCCGGTCATCAGGATCAGCGTCCAGAACGGCAGCGACTTCCAGATATGGACAAGGATTGCCAGCGTCAGCCCGATGGCGGGATCGTTGAGCCAGTTCGGGCCGTCTTCGGCGGTGAATTTGAAGATCAGGTTATTGATGACGCCCCATTCCGGATTGAACATGAAGCGCACTGACAGAATCGTCGGGATCGACGGCACCGCCCAGGGCAGGATGAACAGCACCGACAACCAGCGGATCCATGTGCGCGTCTGCACGAAGAAGCCGGACAGGAACAAAGCGATTAGCATCTTCACATTGATGCCGATGATCAGAAAGATCAGCGTGTTGACGACGGCACGCGCAAAAACGGGATCATTATAGAGCGCGACATAGCTGGCCGGATGGCGCGCGAGCCACAGGCCGTAGCTGATCGGATAGACCACGAAAGCAAGGAAGACGAGGATATAGGGCGTCAGCATCACGATACCCCACACCTGCGGCGTGGAGAACCGCGCAGCGAAGGGGCGGGTGGCAGCGCTCGGGGATGTGTAGGTGATCGCCGTCATGCATCGCATTCCGTTTGATTGATAAGGGCCGAAACGAAGCGACGGCCTCTCGCTCCCTCGCACCGCTTGCGGGGAGAGGGCGGGGTGAGGGGAAGCCTCCACGGATACCGAGCGTGGGGAGAGTGCCCCTCACCCGCGTCTCACATGCTCTGCATGTGAAAGGCGACCTCTCCCCGCAAGCGGGGAAAGGTTAGAGAGATCAGCCCGCGATCTCCTTGATGCGCGCGATCAGTTCATCCACCGCCTTCTCCACCGGCACCTTCTCGCTGACCACGCGGTTCATCGCCTTGGCCCAGACATTCTCGTTGTTGAGAATGGTGAACTTGTAGTTCTTGGTGAAGTCGAACGGGGTCGTGCCGCCCATGAACTGGGTGTAGACCGCCTTGCGGTGCTTGTCGGCCTGCCAGAACGGTGAGGCCTGCCCCGCTTTGGTGACGGGGAACCAGCGGCCCAGCGCACCTTCCACATAAGGCTGCAGGTTTTCCTCCTCGAGCAGGAACTTGACGAATTCCCGCGCGCCCGCCTTGTTCTTCGATTGCGAGAAGATCATGCCGGTTTTCACGTCCGAGCGATATTTGATCGGCGTCCCGTCCGGCTTGTTCGGAAACGAGGCGGTAATGATGGTGTCTTCATAAGCCTTCTTGCCAGCCGCGCGCTGTTCCGGCGTCAGCGTCTGATTCTGCGAGTCCTCGAACCATTTCGCCGCGATCGAGATCGTGAAGTTGTGCGTCATGACGATGCTGCGATTGTGGAAGGCGACGTTGTTGTCAGGATCCTTCCACGTCGTCGAGGACGGCGGCGTGCAGCCCTTGATGTAGGTGTCGGTGTAATCGCGCAGCGCACCGATCAGGCCTTCTTTGACTTTCGGGTCGTCCACCGTGAGCTTGCCGTCATTATCGACCAGCTTGACGTTGTAGGCATCGATGAAGGTGTAGAACGACTGCAGCGAGTCCGTGGACTCCACACCCATCGGCTGGCCGACGCCATAGGCACGGCTGCCGGACGCCTTGCGATAGGCCGGCTGCACCTTGTCGCACCAGAATGACCAATAGCCCTTCCAGTCCTTCGGGATGTCCTCCACCTTGAAGCCGGCCTGCTGCAGCATGTCGCTCCAGATCTCCACATGCATCGACTGCTGCTTCAGCGGGAAGCCGTAATAGCCCTTCTTCTTGGTCTGACCGTTCATCAGGAACGCGGTTTCCACCGTGTTCGGCGCGAACTTGTCCATCATCGGGTTCAGGATGTCGGTGATGTCTTCGAGCTTGCCTTCGAACGCCCATTTGCCGGACGCCTGCACATCGTAGGTGTCGGCATAGGCTACATCCGGTGGCGTGCCGGAATCGAGCGCGGCGACGGTCTTCGGGATCATGTCCTGGATGGCATATTGTGACAGTTCGACCTTGATCTTGGTCTTGTCCTCGAACTTCTTGATCGCCGCCAGCAGCGACTCGTCTTCGGATTTGTAGAAGCCCTTGCTGAACCAGACGGTGATGCTCTGCTGGGCTGAAGCGGGCGCTGTGCTCAGCAACAAGCCGGACGCAGCAGCGGCGAATACAAATGCGCGGGTACTCTTTTTGACCAAGACCTTGGTAATCAAGACACGTCCTCCCTGATGATTATTTTTGGGGGAGAGTACCTCTTTCTCGTGGTGCGTCCAGTGTAGAAGTCCATGCTGCGCTGCACTTGTCTGACAACTTTTCCGTTGTTAGGTGTTCACTGTTGCAAGGAGAAAATATCGATGCTCGCCGCTGCTGCCAAAGCGCTTTCGCAAATTCTGTCGCCCCCGATGCGCAGCATTCTCTGGAAATCCATCGGCCTGGCTCTGGTGATGATCACCGTGCTGGCGATCGGCATGCAGCGCCTTCTGAGCTGGGCCGCCACCGCTGGCGGCGCCTGGGCCGAGAGCATGGTGGGCTCGGATTATCACAGCATGGTCACCGTGCTGACCTGGATCCTGTCCGTCGCCGCCGGCCTCAGCGTCGTCGCCGGCGCCATTTTCCTGATGCCGGCGATCACCACGCTGGTGGCAAGCTTTTTTGTCGATGATGTCGCAGACGTGGTCGAGCGCACGCACTATCCGGCAGAGCGGGCGGGATCGCCGCTGCCGGTCGGGCTGGCAGTAGTCGAAGGCAGCAAGACGGCCTTGCTGACGATTGCGGTCTATCTGATTGCGCTGCCTTTCGTGTTTTTTGCCGGCATCGGCTTCCTGGTGTTCTTCATCGCAACGGCATGGCTGCTCGGGCGCGAATATTTCGAGCTCGCCGCGATGCGTTTCCGCTCGCCGGCGGAAGCGAAGGAGATGCGGCGGCAGCATGGGGCGACAGTGTTCACCGCCGGGCTGTTCATCGCGGCTTTCGTGTCGATCCCGATCATCAATCTCGCCACGCCGCTGTTCGGCATGGCGTTCATGGTTCATATGCACAAGAAGCTCAGCGGGCCGCGGCCGGAATTGATCGAACCAGTGCGGTCGAGAACGCCGGTGGTGTAATATCCTTCTGCTCCGCCCTCATCGCGAGAAGAGTGCATCGCGCGCGTCTCCTCACCATGAGGAGCGGAGGTCCTACTTGGCCGCGACGAAATAGAAGTCCTGACGTCCCGAGATCGAGCCGTAGCTGAACGGCTTCTGTTTGCGCCGGGTCAGATCCATCACGTCGTCGCGGACGTAATCGAACAGCCGGCGCACCTCCAGCCCTGGCGTCGGCAGGTTCTTCACCAATGCCGTTGCGAACGGGCTATTGGCGCCGGCGCCATCCAGCGCGACTTCGCCGTCCTTGGCGGCATACACCACCATCGTGCCGGCTTCGGGCTCAACGGCAGCCAGGCCCTGCGATGCCGAACGCGATGCCACTTCGAGCGTGCGCTTCATCTTGTTGGCGAAAGGATTGTTGCGGCAGGCATCGAGGATGACCAGGCGCAGTTTCTTGGCGCGTTCGGCTGCATTGAGGATCTGCCCGAGCGGAACCGCCTCGAATTCGATATCGCGATCGACGGCGATGCGTGCGTCGACGGGGATGAGATAATTGACGCCGCCGACTTCCATGCCATGGCCGGCGTAGTACACCACTGCCCAGTCGGCAGCCTCGGCCTGCACGGCGAACGCGCGCAGCGCCGACATCAGCGCATCCTTGCGCAGATCAGTCAGGACCGTGACGGAGGAGAAGCCGGTTTTCTTCAGAGAATCGGCCACGAGCGCCGCATCGCGGCGGGGATTGGTGAGCGCCGACACGCTGGTATAGGCGGAATTGCCGATCACCAGCGCGATGCGGCGATCGCCCGATCCTGACGGCAATGTCGCCGTGGGCGCGACATTAGCAACTGGGGACGCGGCAGCCGGCGGTGCGCTGCCGGTGGGCGCCACTGCCGAGGGCAAAACGGGTTTGGTCGACGCGATGGATGGAATCTTGATCGATGACGGCGAAGCGGATGACGCCGATACGGCGGGCTTCGCCGCCGCCGTGGCGGCCGATGACACGTTGACGCCGTTCAGCGCTGCGAGCCGCTCGCGCGCCTTGTCCTGCGCCCATTTGCCGTTCGCGTATTTCTCCGGCAGCGTCAGCGCCACGGTGAAATCGTTGCGCGCGGCGGCGGCATTGCCGAGCGCCTCCTGCGCCAGACCGCGATTGGCATAGGCCGCGCCGAAGGATGGATCTAGCCTGATCGCTTCGGAGAGATCGGCGACGGCACGGTCATATTTAGTAAGTTTCAGATAGATATTGCCGCGGTTGTTGTGGGCCAGCGCATCGCGGGGATCGATGCGGATCGCCTCGCCATAGTCACTGATGGCGCGATCATTGTCGCCCTTCAAGCCATAGACATAGCCGCGATTACGATAGGCGAAGTTGTTCTTCGCATCGAGCCGGATCGCGTCGTTGAAATCGGCAACGGCAAGATCGTTGTCCGCCTTGCCGCGAAACAGATCGCCGCGGCTGTTGAAAGCCTGCACATGGCGCGGATCGATCCGGATGGCGGCGCTGAAATCCGAGATAGCGAGATCCGGATCGTTCTTCGCCACATAGGCCTTGCCGCGGCTGACATAGGCGTCGGCATAGCGCGGATTCATCTCGATGGCGCGTGAGAAATCCATCAAGGCAAGCGAGAGATCGGAAGCGGCAGCTTTGCGGCTCCAGCGATTCATGAACTTGATGCCGCGATTGCGATAAACGATGGCGCGGTCGTTGCCGCGGTAACGGCCGGAGATGATCTGCCGATCGCAGGCCGCGATCTCGCCGTCAAGGTCCCGGCCGGGATAAATGCAGGCACGCTTGTCGCGTTCGAAGTCGGCATGCGCGGTGGTGGAAAGGCCGGCCGCCGCAAATGCGACGATCAGCACAGCAATTGCCTTGAACATCCAATTCTCCCGATTGCCGCATTGTGGGTTCGGCAATGTGATGAAATTGGGTCGAACGCAGACAGCGATCAGTTCCATCCTGCCATCAGTGCGAGGAGCGGAGCGATAACGCTTAGACGACAGTCTTCTCCGGCCACCTGCAGAGATCATTGATCAGGCAGACTTCGCAACGCGGTTTGCGCGCCAGACAGGTGTAGCGGCCGTGCAGGATCAGCCAATGGTGAGCGTGCAGCATGAATTCCGACGGTATCACGCGTTCGAGTTCGAGTTCGACCTCGAGCACATTCTTGCCCGGCGCCATGTTGGTGCGATTGCCGACGCGGAACACATGGGTATCCACCGCCATTGTGTGCTCGCCGAACGCCATGTTGAGCACCACATTCGCCGTCTTGCGCCCGGCGCCGGGAAGCGCCTCCAACTCGGCCCGCGTGCGCGGCACCACGCCGCCGAAGTCGCGGATCAGCTTTTCCGATAGGGCGATGACGTTCCTCGCCTTGGTGCGATACAGGCCGATGGTCCTGATGTAATCGCGCACCGCTTCCTCGCCGAGATCGATCATCTTCTGCGGCGTATCGGCGATGGGAAACAACGCACGCGTCGCCTTGTTGACCCCGGCATCGGTGGCCTGCGCGGATAGCACCACCGCGACCAGCAACGTGTAGGGATTGAGGTGTTCCAGTTCGCCTTTCGGCTCGGGATTGGCCTTTTGAAAGCGCGAGAAAGCCTCATGGATCTCGGCGGCGGCCCACCGCTTCAATCGGGGCGCCTTCGGCTTCACCACCTTCTTGACGACCTTCGCCTTGACGATCTTCGCCTTGGCTGCCGTCTTCGGCACCGCGGCTTTCGCCACGGAGGTTTTCGCTCTAACGGGACGCTGGCGGATGATTTTCGGCATCAGCGGGATATACTGAGCGGCGATGACACAGGGCAACGACTTTCGCGGCGATGACGAGCCCAAGCTGTTCAGCGCGCTGCTGCGTCCGCACCGCGCGCTGAGCCGCCAAGGTTTTTTCGTGCTGATGGCGTGCTTTAGCGTGATTTCGTTCGGTGCGGGACTGGTGTTCCTGTGGATGGGCGCCTGGCCGGTGTTCGGCTTTTTCGGGCTCGACGTGCTGGCGATCTATGCGGCCTTCAAGATCTACGACCGCCACGCCAAGGCCACAGAGGAGATCACCGTCACCGCGTCGGAAATCCGGGTCCGGCGCGTCAGCCCGCGCGGCGACGTGGTCGAATGGGCGTTCAATCCGCTCTGGGTGCAGATCGACCGGGTCGAGCACGCCGAATTCGGCATCGAGCAGCTATTTCTGGTCTCGCGGGGGCGACGGGTGTCGATCGCGCGGTTTCTCGGCGCCGAGGAAAAGGCGAGTTTCCTCAGTGCCCTGCTGGAAGCACTCGGTCAGGCCAAACGGGGCCCCAACTATCATTCGATGGCATGACGGGCAATCCGGAATCGGGTGGTCGGCCGCTGTTGCCGGGACTAAATCCGGAGCATGATGACCTTTGCCAGAGACCTTGCCAGAAACTTGGCCATGAATGACCATCGCCCACTCAAGCCGGGCCTGCGGGACGCGGCCTTGCGCGATTACGACAGCGTCCGCCGCGCCATCGGCTTCATGCATGGGCAGTGGAAAGAGCAGCCCAGCATCGAAGACGTAGCAGACGCCGCCAGCGTCACCTCCGACGAGTTGCATCACCTGTTTCGCCGCTGGGCCGGGCTGACGCCAAAGGCTTTCATGCAAGCGCTGACGCTGGATCACGCCAAGGGTCTGCTGCGCGATTCCGCCAGCGTACTCGATGCCGCGCTGGACTCCGGGCTGTCAGGACCAGGCCGGCTGCACGATCTGTTCGTCACCCATGAAGCGATGTCGCCGGGCGAATGGAAGACCGGGGGCGCCGGCATGGAGCTGCGCTACGGGTTTCACCCGTCGCCGTTTGGCACCGCCATCGTGATCGCCAGCGACCGCGGGCTTGCCGGCCTCGCCTTCGCCGACGCCGGCGAGGAGCAGGCGGGTTTTCTGGATATGGCGCGGCGCTGGCCGGCTGCCACCATGATCGAGGACACGGAAGCCACCGCGCCGCTGGCACAACGCATCTTCGATACGACGCTATGGCGCCCGGACCAGCCGCTGCGCGTGGTGCTGATCGGCACCGACTTCGAGGTGCGGGTGTGGGAGACGCTGCTGAAGATCCCGATGGGCCGCGCGGTGTGCTATTCCGACATCGCGAGCAACATCGCGCGCCCGAAAGCCTCGCGCGCTGTCGGTGCCGCCGTCGGCAAGAACCCGATCTCGTTCGTGGTGCCGTGCCACCGTGCGCTCGGCAAATCCGGCGCACTGACGGGCTATCACTGGGGCATCACCCGCAAGCAGCCTTGGCGCCGCCTTTCGACACGCCGACCAGCGCCGGGCGCAACACGCGCTCGCCGATGGTGTAGCCGGCCTGCACGACCTGCACGACGGTGCCCGACGCCACCGATGCATCCGGAACTTCATACATCGCCTGATGGAAGTTCGGATCGAACTTCTCGCCGGTCGGATCGATCTTCTTGACGCCATGCTTCTCCAGCGCGCTGAGCAGCGAGCGCTCGGTGATCTCGACGCCCTCGATCAGCGACTTCAAACCGGGATCAGCCGATGCTTTCGCATCCGCCGGCACCGCGTCGATCGCACGCTGCAGATTGTCCGCGATATCGACGATGTCACCGGCAAATTTCGAAACACCATAAACCCGCGCGTCGGCGACTTCCTTCTGGGTGCGCTTGCGGAGATTTTCCATCTCGGCCAGCGTGCGCAGCATCTTGTCGCGCGCGTCTGCGGCCTCCTTGGTCAGGGCCTCCACCGAATTGGGTTCCGGATCGTCCGGCATGATGTACGGCTTCGACACCACCGGCTCGGCGGCCGCGGCCGTCTGGTCCTGATTGTTGTCGTTCTGCCCGTTGGGTTCAGTCATCACGCTGCCTTCTCAAAACACGCCAAAATTTGCTGGGGTTGCAAGCCGGATATCGTGGTTTGCGGGCCAAAAATCAAGCTGAACCGGGCCGATTGACTTAATCAGCCGCCCAGCATGCGGCTGACGATGCGCGCTGCATAATCCACCATGGGGATGACCCGCGCATAATTGAGCCGCGTCGGCCCGATCACGCCGAGCACACCGACGATATGGCCGGCACCGTCGCTATAGGGGGCGATGATGGTCGAGGAGCCTGACAGCGAGAACAGCTTGTTCTCCGAGCCGATGAAGATGCGGACGCCCTCGGCGCTTTCGGCGCGGCCGAGCAGATCGACCACCTCACGCTTGGTTTCCAGATCCTCGAACAGCAGCCTGACGCGTTCGAGATCCTCCAGCGCGTGCAGGTCTTCCAGCAGATTGGCCTGGCCGCGCACGATCAGCTGGCGATCGTCCCCATTGCCGCCGGACCAGCTGGCCAGGCCGGCCGTGATCACCTTTTGCGTCAATTGATCCAGCTCGGCCTGGTTCTGCTTGAGCGTGGTCTCGAGTTCGAGCCGCGCTTCAGCCAGGGTGCGGCCGCGAATCCGCGCGTTGAGGAAATTCGAGGCCTCGGTGAGCGCCGAAGATGGCACGCCAGCCTGCAGCGTCAGCACGCGGTTCTCGACCTGGCCATCTTCCGACACGAGCACAACCAATGCCTTTTCCGGCTCCAGACGGACGAATTCGATGTGTTTGAGCCGCGCATTCGATTTGGCGGTCAGCACCACCGCAGCCGCGCGGCTGAGCCCGGACAAATGCGTTAGCGCCTCGCCGATGGCAGCCTCGACGGATTGCGAACGCCCCACGGAGGAAAGCTGCTGCTGGATCGACTGCCGCTCCGGCTCGGTGAGATCGCCGACCTGCATCAGGGCATCGACGAAGAAGCGCAGACCGAGTTCGGTCGGGAGACGTCCGGCTGAGGTGTGCGGCGCATAGATCAGGCCGAGCTGCTCCAGATCCGACATCACGTTGCGGACCGAGGCCGGTGACAGCGGCACGGTGATGAGGCGTGAAATGTTGCGCGACCCCACCGGCTCGCCGGTCGCCAGATAGCTCTCGACGATCTGGCGAAAAATCTCCCGCGACCGTTCGTTGAGCTGGGCCAGTCCGGCGCGCGGCGAAATCAGGCCGATCGGATCGTGATGCACCACTTCAGCACTCCTTCGACCCTAATCTGTCGTTGCGCACCCCCGGATACAAGCACCTTCACGGCTGCGGAAGCCGTTCGTTGCTCCGCTGGCCTTGCCGCTGCCGTCCGGTCCCCCTAAAAGCACCGCCAACATCGATTTTTCGGAACAATTGGAAGGATTTTTCTCATGCGGCCAAGCCGTCGTGCGCCCGATGAACTGCGTGCCGTTTCGCTGGAACGCGGTGTCGTCAAATATGCCGAAGGCTCCTGTATGGTGAAATTCGGCGATACCCACGTGCTGGTGACCGCAACATTGGAAGAACGCTTGCCGCCATGGCTCAAGGGCCAGGGCCGCGGCTGGGTCACCGCCGAATACGGCATGCTTCCGCGCGCCACGCTGGAACGCACCCGCCGCGAGGCCGCTGCCGGCAAGCAGGGCGGACGCACCGTCGAGATCCAGCGCCTGATCGGCCGCTCGCTGCGCGCCGCAGTCGACCTCGAAGCGCTGGGTGAACGCCAGATCACCATCGATTGCGACGTGATCCAGGCCGATGGCGGCACCCGCACGGCATCGATCACCGGCGCCTGGGTCGCACTGGCCGACTGCATCGCCTGGATGAAAAGCCGCAACATGTTCAAGAAGGACACGGCGGACAAGGTGCTGCGGACCCATATCGCGGCGATCTCCTGCGGCATCTATCAGGGCACTCCGGTGCTCGATCTCGACTACGCCGAAGATTCCGAAGCCGATACCGACGCGAACTTCGTCATGACCGGCGACGGTCGCATCATCGAAATCCAGGGAACCGCGGAGAAAGAGCCGTTCACCCAGGATGAGCTGATGAAGCTGATGGCGCTGGCCCAACAGGGCGTCGGCAAGTTGGTGGAACTGCAGAAAATGGCGGTGGGTTGATTTGACTTCGTCATGCCCGGCGCATGCCGGGTATCCACGCCTCCCTTCCTTCGCTGCAAGACGTGGATGGCCGGGACAAGCCCGGCCATGACGGAGTATATTTGATCATGACTCAACATCGCCGAATCACCGGCAAGCTCGTGATCGCCACGCATAATCCCGGCAAGCTCGCCGAGATGCGCGATCTCCTGGCGCCCTATGGCATCGAGGCGGTGTCGGCCGGCGAACTCGGCCTCGCCGAGCCAGACGAGACCGGCGACACGTTCAAGGCCAATGCCGCTATCAAGGCGATCGCTGCCGCCAGTGTCGCGCAGTTGCCCGCTTTCGCCGATGACTCCGGTCTGGTGGTCGATGCCCTCGACGGCGCACCGGGCATCTATTCGGCGCGCTGGGCCGGCGAGAGCAAGGATTTCAACGGCGCCATGACGCGCATCGAGCGCCTGCTGCAGGAGCGCGGCGCGACGACGCCCGACAAGCGCACCGCACATTTCGTCTCGGCCTTGTGCGTAGCCTGGCCCGACGGCCATCTCGAAGAAGTGGAAGCGCATGCCCATGGCACGCTGGTGTGGCCGCCACGCGGCACCGCCGGCTTCGGCTACGATCCGACCTTCCTGCCCGATGGCCACACCCGCACCTATGGCGAAATGACCGCGGTGGAGAAGCACGGCCTGCCGCCGCTTGGCCAGGGCCTGTCGCATCGTGCAAAGGCCTTCGTGAAGCTCGCGGAGATCTGCCTTGATCCGCAATAACGGCTTCATCGGGTTGGTAGAGGCGCGCTTGCGCCATGCTCACGCGCTCCCGGCCCCCAAGAGGGACGTGGGCACGCTTCGCTTTGCCCACCCTACAGTTATGCGCGGAGAATTCTTTTGATCCGCGCTGACAGCCAGCAAGACGCGTTTGGCGTATATGTACATTGGCCATTCTGCCTGTCCAAATGCCCGTATTGCGACTTCAACAGTCACGTGCGGCATCAGCAGATCGATGAAGAACGCTTCGCCCGCGCCTTTGCGCGCGAGATCGAAACCACAGCAGCCCGCATTCCCGACCGCACGGTGACGTCGATCTTTCTCGGCGGCGGCACGCCGTCGCTGATGAAGCCGCAAACCGTCGGCGCGATCCTGGAGTCGATCGCGAAATACTGGACCGTTGATTCCGCCGTCGAGGTCTCGATGGAGGCGAATCCGACATCGGTGGATGCGACGCGGTTTCACGGCTATCGCGCCGCCGGCGTCAATCGCGTGTCGCTCGGTGTGCAGGCACTCGATGATGCGTCGCTGAAATCGCTGGGACGTTTGCACTCCGCGCGCGAGGCGCTCGATGCGGTCGCGATCGCGCGCAGCGCATTCGATCGCTACTCGTTCGACCTGATCTATGCGCGACCGGACCAGACGCCGGAGATGTGGACCGCGGAACTCAAGCTCGCGATCTCCGAGGCGGCCGAACATCTGTCGCTGTATCAACTCACCATCGAGGAAGGCACTCCGTTCTTCGGATTGCATGCCGCCGGCAAATTGAAGACGCCGGCAGAAGGCCTCGCGCGAACACTCTATGACGTGACGCAGGAAGTCTGCGCGCAGCACGGGCTGCCGTCCTACGAGATTTCCAATCACGCCCGGCCCGGCGCCGAGTGCAAACACAATCTCGTCTATTGGCGCGGCCAGCAATATGCCGGCATCGGGCCCGGCGCCCATGGCCGCATCGATATCGACGGCATCCGCCATGCGACATCGACCGAGAAGCGCCCGGAGACGTGGCTGATGCGCGTCGAAGCCAACGGACACGGCGTCACGCTGGATGAAAGCCTCAACAGCGAGGAACGCGCCGACGAATATCTGCTGATGGGGCTGCGGCTCGGCGAAGGCATCGATCCGGCACGCTACGAGGCGCTGTCCGGCCGCCCGTTCGATCCCAAGCGCGTGGCCAATCTCTGCGACGAAGGCGCCATCGTGATTGAAAATGGCCGCCTGCGCGTGACGCAGGAGGGCTTCCCGGTACTCGATGCGGTGGTGGCCGATCTGGCCGCGTAATCCGCCGTCGTCATCCCGGCCGATGCCGCGACGACAGCGCAGCTACGTCCCGAAACTCTTCGGCGAGCCGGCCACCGGTTGACCGCCGCCCGACGCCACTTTCATCACCGCCAGACCGCGATCGTTGCCGCCGTCCTGACGGAAGCGGAACAGGCCATCGATGCCGGCAAAGCCGGATTGATTGGTCAGGATTTCCGGCGAAAAGCGCTGACCGCCCTGGGTGCGGGCGAGTGCTGCGACCAGTGCCACCGCATCATAGGCCAATGTCGCGGTGCGGACGGGATCATTGCCATACTTGGCCCGGTAGCGGCCCGAAAAAGCACGAAACCCGGACGGATCCGGCGCGGCATAAAGCCCGCCCATCATCGATGCGCTCCCGAACACGCGCGGATTGTCCCACAACCCGGTGCCCAGCAGCTGGATATTGCGCAGATTGGCGCCTGCGGCCGTCAATGCATCAGCCGTGGCGACGACGGCGTCACCGTCATCGGCGAGCAGCAATGCATCGGCGCCGGTGAGCTGAGCTGCGATGTTCTTCGCCGCGGTCGCACGATCGGCGCCGTAGCGCTCAAAGGCGACGACACGGCCGCCCTTACGCGCGACCGCCTGCTTGAACGCGACCTCGACCACATTGCCATAGGCATTCTGCGGCAGCAGTGCCGCAAACGAGCGCTTGCCGGTGCCATAGGCATAATCGATGATTCGGTTGACGTCGGATTCCGGCAGGAAGCTGAGCAGATAGACGCCACGCCCGGCGACGCTCGAATCGGTTGAGAAGGCGATCACCGGAATGTTGCGCGCCCGCGTGAGCTGCGCCACTGCCGGCACCGAGACCGCGAACAACGGCCCGATAATGATCTCCGCGCCTTCGGTGAGCGCCTGTTGCGCCGCCTGCTGGGCGCCCGCCGCGCTGCCGGCATCGTCTTTGACCAGCAACTGAATGTTGGCATTCTGAAATTCGGCGAACGCCATTTCGGCTGCGTTCTTCATCGATTGCGCGGCAAGGCCGGCATTGCCCGAGGCAGACTGCGGCAGGATCAGGCCGACCTTGACGCCGCCGGTGCCGATCGCCTGCGGCTGCTGCGCGGGCCCTGCCGGTGCGGCGGGCGCCGGCTCGCCGGGATTGGTGCTGTAATTGTTGGTGAGCGTCTGCTGGAATCCGGAACAGGCCGATAGCAAGGGCGCTCCGAGCAGAAGACCCAGAGCCGTTCGCCGGGTGGTGCCCGGCCGTGTTGAAAGTGGATCGAACCGATCGGCCATTTCGTTCCTTCTTCTCGGCCGGCACGCCGGCGCTCGCCGTCATTATAGCCTGAGGCAGGATTCACACATAAGGTTCGGGATTAGTTAACCCAAACAAAAGGTTTATGTTCGGCGACACCGCCGGACGTCGCCTGCGGTAACCGGCAACGGCGGCCGAAAAACGGCTGTCCCCATCGCGCCCATTTCCCTTTAGATTGTCCCCATGCGTGCCAGCCCCAATCCCAGCGAAACCACCGCTCCGAACCGCACCTTCACGGTGTCCGGCCATGTGCTGACCGCGCCGAAGGCCGCGCCGGGCCTGCATCTGGTGGCGACACCGATCGGCAATCTCGGCGACATCACGTTGCGCGCCCTGGAAGTGCTCGCAGGGGTCGATGTGGTGGCCTGCGAAGATACCCGGATCTCGCGCCGCCTGATGGAACGCTATGGTCTTGCCGCGGATCTCAAGCAGTATCACGAGCACAATGCCGAGGCGGCACGGCCGAAAATCCTCGCCAGGCTCGCGGCCGGCGGATCGATTGCCTTGGTGTCCGACGCCGGCACGCCGCTGATCTCCGATCCCGGCTTCAAGCTGGTGCGCGAGGTGACCGCCGCCGGCTTCGACGTGTTCGCGCTTCCCGGACCGTCCTCGGTACTGACCGCCCTCGCCGTCGCAGCGTTGCCGACGGACCGTTTTTTCTTCGAGGGTTTCCTGCCCTCGCGACAGATGGCGCGCCGCAGCCGTCTCGAGGAATTGTCGCGCATCGACGCGACCATCGTGATGTTCGAATCCGGCAACCGCGTGCAGGAAATGCTCGGCGATCTGGCGGATATCATGGGCCAGCGCGACGCAGCGATCTGCCGCGAATTGACCAAGATGCACGAGGAGGTCAAGCGCGGCTCCGTCGCCGATCTCGCGAAAGGCGCCGA
Source organism: Bradyrhizobiaceae bacterium (assembly GCA_004173095.1). Lineage (GTDB taxonomy): Bacteria > Pseudomonadota > Alphaproteobacteria > Rhizobiales > Xanthobacteraceae > Tardiphaga. The sequence goes on along the minus strand of SDZE01000556.1, from coordinate 9,351 downwards.
CACGCTGGAGACGCGCGGCGAGTTCGTCGTCGTGCTGGGGCCGCCCGCCGTCGATGCACAGGCGATGACCGACGACGATCTCGACGCCTTGCTGCGCACAACGCTGCAGCATGACAGCGTCAAGGATGCGGTGGCGCATGCGGTCGAATTGTCCGGCCGCCCGCGCCGCGCCGTCTACGCCCGCGCACTCGAACTCGCCAGGGAGACCAGCGATGGTTAAGCCGCGTGAAGTGTCAGCGCCCGGCCGCAGTCGCGCGCCCTCGCCGCAGCGCGTGGCCGCCTTTGCCACCGGCCTGTCCGCCGAAAGCCGCGCCAGCGCGATGCTGCTCGCCAAGGGCTACCGCATCCTGGCGCGACGTTTCCGCACGCCGCATGGCGAGATCGATATCGTGGCGCGCAAACGCAACCTGATCGCCTTCGTCGAGGTCAAGGCGCGCGAGACCCTCGACGACGCCGCCTACGCCGTGACCCCGCAGCAGCAAGCACGCATCAGCAATGCCGCCCAAGGCTGGCTGATGACGCATCCCGAACATGCAGATTTCGACATGCGATTCGACGTCATCCTGATTGCGCCGAAACATCTGCCGCGCCATCTGTTGGCAGCATTCGACGCCGCCAGCTGATCCCCTCCACCCAATTCCGGAACGCCCCATGCCCCTGAACATCGCCGTCCAGATGGACCATATCGCCCGCATCAATCACAAGGGCGACTCCACCTTTGCGATGCTGCTGGAGGCGCAGAAGCGCGGCCACCGCATCTCCTATTACACGCCGGACAAGCTGTCGCTGCGCGGCAACGATGTGGTGGCATCGGTGCAAAGCCTCGAGGTGCGCGATGTGGAGGGAGATTACTTCACGCTGGGCGATCCCGAACGCATCAACATGGCGAGCTTCGATGTCGTGCTGCTTCGGCAGGACCCGCCGTTCGATCTCGCATACATCACGTCGACGCATCTGCTCGAACTGATCCACCCCAAAACGCTCGTGGTCAACGATCCCGCCTCGGTGCGCAACGCGCCGGAGAAGATCTTCGTCATGGGCTTCGCGGACCTGATGCCGCCGACATTGATTTCGCGCGACAAGGACGAGATCAATGCCTTCCGCGCCGAACATGGCGCGGTGGTGATGAAGCCGCTGCATGGCCATGGCGGCGCGGCCGTATTCCGGGTGCTGCCGCAGGACATGAATTTTGGCTCGCTCTATGATTTGTTCGCGGTGACCTTCAAGGAGCAATGGGTGATCCAGCGCTTCCTTCCCGAAGTGAAGCACGGCGACAAGCGCATCATCCTGATCGACGGCGAATTCGCCGGTGCCGTCAATCGCGTTCCCGCCGATGACGATCTGCGCTCCAACATGGTGCGCGGCGGCGCTGCGAAAGCCACTGAACTGTCACCGCGCGAACGCGAGATCTGCCAGCGCGTCGGGCCTGCACTGCGTGAGCGCGGCCTGCTATTCGTCGGCATCGACGTCATCGACGGCAACCTCACCGAGATCAATGTGACATCGCCGACGGGCATCCGCGCGATTGCCAAGCTCGGCGGGCCCGATGTTGCGGCGCGGATCTGGGACGTGATCGAGGCGAAGCGGGCCGCGTAATTCGCAGCGGCTGCAGGCCCTATCGCAATTGCGCCATCAAATCTTCTCCACGCTTTTGCTTGCCAGTTCGTACAGGCGGGCGCAGCATGCTGCGGCTTGCCCGGCCAATCGGGCGGCCCGCTTCACGGCGGCTAACAAAAGCAAAGTGTTGGAGGAACGCATGACCGTTGACGTCTCACGACGCTCGCTGCTGACGCTCGGTGCCGGATTAGGTGCAGGGCTCGGCGCTCATCTCATCGCTCCCGGCCTGATCGGCAGCGCATCGGCGAAAGCGCCGAAGCTCGGCACCCAGGCACCTTACTTCCATCGTTTCACCTTCGGTGACGCCGAAGTCTCCGTCGTCTCCGACGGCCCGCTGCCGCTCGGTGACCCCTCGGGCACATTCGTCGGCGTCCCCAAGGAGGACGTGCAGAAAATGCTGACGGACAATTTCCTGTCCCCCAGCAATGTCATTCTCGAACAGAACGTGCCGATCATCAACATGAACGACAAGCTCGTGATGTTCGATACCGGCATGGGCACCTCGAAACTGTTCGGGCCGACCACCGGCCGGCTGCAGAAGAGCATCGCTGAGGCGGGCATCAAGCCCGCCGATATCGATGCGATCGTCTGCTCGCACGCGCATATCGACCATATCGGCGGCATCGTCGGCGCCGACGACAAGCCGCTATTCCCGAATGCGCAGGTCTATATCAGCGAGGAGGACTTCAAGTTCTGGACCGACGAAGGCAAGCTCGGCTCGCCGCTGAAGGACTTCATCGTGCATGCGCGCAAGAACCTGATGCCGGTGAAGGATCGGCTGGTGTTCTTCAAGGACAATCAGGAATTCCTGCCCGGCATCACCGCGATGCATGCGCCCGGCCATACGTTCGGGCACCACATCTTCATGATCACTTCGGCGGGCAAGTCGTTCGCATTTCTCGGCGACCTCACCCATCATCAGGTGCTGTTGCTGGAGAAGCCGCGCATGGAGTTCTCCTACGACTCCGACCCGAAGATGGCTGCGGCCTCACGCGTGAAGATGCTCGACATGTTGGCGGCGAACAAGACCGCCGTGATGTCGTATCACTTCGCATGGCCTGGCTATGGCCATGTAGTGAAGGCCGGCGACGGCTTCCGCTATATCGCCGAGCCGATGGTCATGAACCTGTAGCCCGCAGCGTCGTGCCGCTGCGAACGACGCGGTCGTCGACAGCGGCGCCGGCCTTCTGGATGCGAAACGTGTTGCGGCCGGCTTTCTTGGCCGCATAGAGCGCCGCATCCGCCATCATAGCGAGTTGAGCGGACGGTGTGTTGCTGTCCGCCAGCGCGATCCCGACGGAGGCGCCGATCTTCAGCTGATGGCCGCGATATTCCATGGGATAGCCGAGATGGGCGATGATCGCGCGCGCCGCATCCGACGCCTCGGCAAGTCGCGCATCCGATCCCAGCAGCACCGCGAATTCGTCGCCGCCGATTCGCGCCACCAGATCGGCATGCGGGCAGACGTCACGAATGCGCTCAGCGGCCTGCTTCAGGCACTCGTCGCCCGCGGCGTGGCCCATACTGTCATTGACCGGCTTGAATTCATCGAGATCGATCAGCAGCAGAGCACCGAACGGCTTGTCGTGTTGCGACGACGCCATATCCAGCAGCGACAGGCGCGACTGGAACTGGCTCCGATTGGCGAGACCGGTGAGCACATCGAACTCCGCGAGGTAGCGGGTACGATCAGCGAGAATCTTTTCTTCGGTGATGTCCTGCTTCATCCCGAAGATGCGGACGGCAACGCCGTCGACGGACTCGACGGTCGCGGTGATCCTGATCCAGCGCCGAATGCCCTTGAAGCTGATGATCTCGGCATCGAGCGTGAAACCGGTGCGATCCTCGATCGCCTTGCTGCGCCGCTTATGCAGTTCGCGGACAGATTCTTCGGGATAGCATTTCAGCGTCTCGCCGCGCGACGGCATCGTCCCGCGCGGCAGATCGAAAATGTCGTAGACCACATCGGTCCAGACCAGCGATTCATCGGACAGGTCGCATTCCCAGACGCCGATCCTGGCCGCAGCGGAGGAGCGATCGAAGATTTTCCGGCTATGGGCGAGCCTGGCGGCTTGCTCCGCCAATTCGGCTTGCTGGGCCGCGACTTGCGCCTGCAAAGCGGCAACCAGCGCGGCGTTGTCGGGATCGCGAGTTTGCCTGAACGGCCCATCTGACATGCGCGGACTCGGACTTTGTCGTCACTTGCTTCGTTGTTCTATCTCGCATGACCGAGTTTACGATTTGCTGCAAGACGATCCATGGCGCGCGCGACGATCTGCGCCATCTGCGCCCAACGTTCTTGTAGGCATCGATTTACGCTGCTACCTTCGGTTGATAATCCGAGGTCGCATGATGCAGCATGTCGCGACGGTTGCGTTCGAGGGAATCGAGGCCCGCGCGGTGGACGTGCAGGTGCAGGTCGTTCCTGGCCTGCCGAACTTCATCATCGTCGGCCTCCCTGACAAGGCCGTCTCGGAAGCGCGCGAACGCGTGCGGGCGGCGCTGACTGCATCGGGTCTCGCGCTGCCGGCGCGACGCATCATCGTCAATTTGGCGCCGGCCGATCTGCCCAAGGAAGGCAGCCACTACGATCTGCCTATCGCGCTTGGCCTGATGGCGACGATCGGCGCGATCCCGCATGATGCGCTGGCCGGGTTCACCGTCCTCGGCGAACTCGGGCTCGACGGCACGCTGGCGCCGGTGGCGGGCGTTTTGCCGGCGGCGATCGGTGCCAATGGGCGCGATGAAGGGCTGATCTGCCCGGCCGCCTGCGGCGCGGAGGCGGCTTGGGCCAGCCCGGACATCCAGATCATCGCGGCCCAGTCGCTGATCCAGATCGCCAATCACTTCAAAGGCACGCAGATGCTGTCGCGACCGCAGCCGAAAGTGCAGGCGCGCGACGACTCGCTGCTCGACCTCCGCGACATCAAGGGACAGGAGAGCGCCAAGCGTGCCCTGGAGATCGCGGCGGCCGGCGGCCATCATCTGCTGATGATGGGATCGCCAGGCTCCGGCAAATCCATGCTCGCAGCAAGGCTGCCCTCGATCCTGCCGCCACTGGAGCCGGGCGAACTGCTCGAAGTGTCGATGATCGCGTCGGTGGCCGGCATGATCCGCGACGGCGCGCTGACGGCACGGCGCCCATTCCGCGCGCCGCATCACTCCGCCAGCATGGCCGCGCTCACCGGCGGCGGGCTCCGCGCAAGACCCGGCGAAATTTCATTGGCCCATCAGGGCGTGTTGTTTCTCGACGAGTTGCCGGAATTCGATCCGCGCGTGCTCGATTCGCTGCGCGCGCCGCTGGAGAACGGCGAAGTGTCGGTGTCGCGCGCCAACCACCGCGTCACCTATCCGGCCCGTTTCATGCTGGTAGCGGCCATGAACCCCTGCCGCTGCGGCCATGCTTTCGAGCCCGGCTTCGCCTGCAAGCGCGGGCGCATCGATCGCTGCACGTCGGACTATCAGACGCGCATCTCCGGCCCTTTGATGGACCGTATCGATCTGCGCATCGAAGTGCCGGCCGTCAGTGCCGCCGACCTGATTTTGCCGCCGCCATCGGAAGGCTCCGCAGAGGTTGCCGCGCGCGTCGCAGCAGCGCGCGATCTGCAGACCGCCCGATATGCAGCCGCCGGCCTGCCGGGCATTCACACCAATGCGTCGGCACCGGCCTCGGTGCTCGAAACCGTGGCAGAGCCGGACAAGCAGGGCCTCGCTCTCTTGAAGGATGCCGCCGAGACCATGCGTCTGAGCGCCCGTGGTTATCACCGTGTCTTGCGTGTCGCGCGGACGCTGGCCGATCTCGACGGCGCCGCGACGATCGGCAAAATCCATCTGGCGGAAGCGCTGTCCTATCGTGCATTGGCCGACGAGGTACGAAGCGCAGCATGACCGCGCAATCCCTGCGCCCGGCGTCAACCCGTCAGTAACCAGTCTCGTTTACGCTTCGCTCACCATACCCCGCGGCAGGGGTAAAGGGCGGGTGCGTATCATGCTGCGTTTCAAGATTCTGGCATCGACCATTCCATTGGCGATCGCCGCCTTCCTCGCCCGAGGCGAGCTGTTTTCCACTGTCAGGCCCTGCATCGCAGCCGGCGACGGTTCGGTACAATTGGCGGTGTTGCCATGGCAGGCGCAGAGCCATGTCAGCTTCACCGACGACCCCGCACGCGCCACGGTGCGAGTGCAGATCGTCGACAGTGCCGAGACCGCCGATTTCGCCGTGATCGATGACGAGGGCACTGCCGAGCCCGGGGTCTGCGCGACCACCGGAACGCGCTTGATCGGCATCTCGGCGTCGGCTGCCGGTACCGAGCCCGTGATTTATCTGTCGGACAGCGGCGTTGCGGATTATCGCATTTTCGTCCGCTCGCGCAGCTTCACGGCACGCGACGCGGCGGCGCTGATCGTCGCCGCGCATCAAGTGCCGCGGGCGCGAATGGCTGCAGCGAGCCTCTGAGGCCCGTTCATACCTCATCAACCATAACCGCACCGCATCCGGTTTGGCCGTCTGCGTGCAACCGCTTGGCAATCTGATCCGCGCATCATCGCTGCATCCCGCATCGAGCCGGAGTGGCGCCGTGAGCAAAGTGTTTTTCCGGACCAAGGTCATGCTCCGGCGCTTTGCCCGCCGGTTTCCGTGGCTGAGCTTTGCCGTCCGTTCCTTCGTGCTGTTCTCGGCCGCCTTCGGTGGCGCCTATGGCTTCCTCTCCGGCGCAAGCTCTCCGGACTCAGGCTACGATCCGCATACTTTCGCGATCGGTGCCAGCCTGCTGTTCGCACTCGCCTGCGTCGCGCTGGCATCCATGAGCATCCGCATGCGCTTCCTGCACAAGCGCATGCGTAAGATCGGCGCGCTGAACGACGCACTGGTCGATCGCAACTGGGAGCTCAAGGAAGCCGAAGAGCGCGCTCGACATCTGTTCGAAGCGCAGGACGATCTCATCGTCACCCGTGACCAGGATCGCCGCATCACTTACGTCAACGACGCCTATTGCCAGCTGGCCGAAACGCCGCGCGAAACTCTGATCGGCAGCCGTTTCGAATTGCAGGTTCTGGAGCAGGGCGACATCGTCCAGGCGCAGAACGGCACCGGCACGCACGACCAGTGCATCGCCACCGCCACCGGGCCGCGCTGGATCGCATGGCGCGAAGGCATGGTGCGGATCGACAGCAACCGACCGGCCGAATTGCAGAGCGTCGGCCGTGACGTCACCGACCGCACCGAGACCGAACGTGCGCTGTCCGACGCCCGCGATGAGGCCAACGCTGCGAACCGCGCCAAATCGCGCTTCCTGGCCATGGCCTCGCATGAAATCCGCACGCCGCTGAACGGCATTCTGGGCATGAGCGGATTGCTGCTCGACACCAGGCTGTCGCCCGAACAGGCCACCTATGCCCGCGCCGTCAAGACATCCGGCGAAGCATTGCTGTCGCTGGTCGAGGAACTGCTCGACTATTCGAAGATCGAGGCCGGCAAGATTGATCTCGACGTTCGCCCGTTCGCGTTGTCGTCGTTGATCGAGGACATCACCGAATTGCTTGCGCCGCGCGCTCAGGCGCGCGATCTCGAGATCGCCGCCTATATCGACGAACGCCTGCCGGTGGAGGTGGTCGGCGATGCCGCGCGGCTGCGGCAGGTACTGCTCAATCTGGCCGGCAATGCCATCAAGTTCACCGCCACCGGCGGCGTCGCCATCATCGTCGAGCCCGGCATCCAGCCACATGACGTGAACTTCATCGTACGCGACACCGGCATCGGCATCGCGCCCGATGCGCAGCAACGTATCTTTCGCGAATTCGAGCAGGCGGACGAACGCACCGCGCGACATTTTGGCGGCACCGGATTGGGTCTGTCGATCAGCGAGCGCATCGTCAAACGCATGAATGGCCGCATCACGCTGCACAGCCAACCGGGCGTCGGCTCCAGCTTCGAAGTCTCGATTCCGCTGGTCGCCTCGCACGACCGCGCCGAGGCCTTCGTGCCGCCGGATCTCAGCGGCCGATCCGTGATGCTGGTGGCGCCGCAAAGCATCGAGGCCTCATTGATCGCACGACGGCTGGAGCGCTGGGGCGCACAGACTTGCATGGTCACGGACGTCGATGTCGCGCTCGCTCTTTTGCCGGAGCGGCCATGGCTCGCCGTGCTGATCGACCGCGCGCTCGGCGCCGACGCATTCGAGCGGCTTGCCGGGCGTTCGACCGCGCATGCCACACAGCGCATCGGCCTGTTCACGCCGGCGATGCGTCATGAGTTGCAGCCAATCGCAACTGAAGGGCTGAGCGGCTATCTGATCAAACCGCTACGCGCAGCATCGCTGGCGAAGCTGCTCGACTCGTCTGCCGCCGATCAGGCGACGACCAATGATGAGCCGCTGCCGGCTATCGAAGCCCGGATCGCCCGACGCGGCTTGTCGATCCTCGTCGCCGAGGACAATGAGATCAATGCGTTGCTGATGCGCTCGCTGCTGACCCGGCTCGGCCATCGCACCGTGGTGACCACCGATGGCGCAGAAGCACTGGAATCGTGGCTGGCCTCCGATGCCGCCGGCACGCCGTTCGATCTCGTGCTCATGGACATTCAGATGCCGAAGCTCGACGGCATCGCAGCCGCCAAGCGCATCCGCGCCCTTGAAGCCGGCCAGCGTGTCCGCCGCACGCCGATTCTGGCGCTGACGGCGAATACGCTGGTGGAAGATCGTTACGCCTGTTTCGAAGCCGGCATGGATGGCTTCCTGCTCAAGCCGCTGGACCGCGACAAACTCGAACAAGCGCTGAGCCATCTAGCCGCCGGGCGGCATATCGCGGCGTAATTCCTTTCCCAACCCCCTCTGTCACACCCCCGCAACACACCCGTCACACCCCTGTCGGTCAGCCGTGATGTCTGATGCGGACGGGCCGCGTCGATTCGCGTGGGGCTGACCGCGGCCGGGGGTGAAGTCGGGGATTGGCTATGCAGGGCAACGAACTCGGTCGACCGACGCCGGACATGATCAAGCCAGGTTTGGTCAAGCCGGGCATGATGCAGATGCTGCGGCCGCACAACATGGCGCTTGCCGCGCAGAGTGCGATCACCTGGTTCAAGCCGCCATTTCATTTCGAGCCAGCCAATGTCAATCCAAACGGCGCGCCGTCGCTCGGCCGCATGGGTCCGCTGGAAGTCCGCCTCGCCCAGGACAAGCGCGACGTGAAGCGTGCGCAGCGCCTGCGTTACAAGGTGTTTTACAAAAACGGCACCGCCATCGCCGATGCCACCACCATGCTGGCGCGCCGTGATAAAGATGCGTTCGACAAGATCTGCGATCATCTGCTGGTCATCGATCATGCCGCCAAGCCGACGCTGTCGGGCCGACAGCCCGTGGTCGGCACCTATCGGCTGCTCCGCCATGACATGGCCACGCGGCATGGCGGCTTCTACACACAGAATGAATTCGATCTCGACGCCATGCTGAACGCGCATCGCGGGCTGCGCTTTCTCGAACTCGGCCGCTCCTGCGTGCTCGAGCGCTACCGTACCAAGCGCACCGTTGAACTGCTGTGGCAGGGCATCTGGAGCTATGTGAAGCAGAACCGCTTCGACGTGATGATCGGCTGTGCCAGCTTTGACGGCACCGACCCGGATCGGCTGGCGTTGCCGCTGTCGTTCCTGCATCACCATGCCCGCGCGCCGGAGCCATGGCGGGCCCGTGCGCATGACTCGCGTTATGTCGAGATGAACCGGATGCCGATGGAGACCAT
>SDZE01000340.1 GCA_004173095.1 Bradyrhizobiaceae bacterium | reverse complement strand
CATCACCGTTATCGATGGTAGCGCCTGACCAGGCACGGTTTCAGTGTCCCCGGGGCCACATCGCAGACTTAATTAACCACGTCTTCGGGCAGCCATCGCTCGGCCATTTTGTTGACCGATCAAAGGGATGGTAAGTGTAAGGATCAGGCTTCGGGTAACCGCGCTGCCCTCGGGGATCCCCTTAGCGGGGATGGGCGCGCGGTTTGCTTCTAGGGCCGTTACGGGGACCGATGGGGTCGATCGACAGATATATCTTCAAGACGGTGCTGGCGTCGTTTGTGGTGGTACTGGTCAGCCTGACGGGCGTGATCTGGATCACCCAGGCGTTGCGCGGTATCGATCTGATGACGAGCCAGGGTCAGACCATCCTGACCTTTCTCGGCTTCACGAGTCTGGCCATCCCCGTGCTGGTGCTGATCATCGCGCCGATCGCGCTGATGATCGCCGTCTCGCATACCCTGACCAAGCTGGCGACCGATTCCGAGATCATCGTGATGAATGCTGCCGGCCTGTCGCCGATGCGGCTGTTCCGGCCGTTTCTCTATGCGACGCTGGTGGTCTCGCTGATCGTGGCCTTCATCGCCTCCTATATGGCGCCGGATGGGATGCGGAGGCTGAAGCGCTGGGACGCCGAGATCACTGCCGACGTACTGACCAACATCCTGCAGCCCGGTCGTTTTGCCCAGCTCGACACCAATCTCACGGTCCGCATCAAGGAACGGCAGCCGGGCGGCGTGCTGGTCGGCATTTTCGTCGATGACCGCCGCGACCCGAAAGAACGCATCACCATCATCGCCGATCACGGTACGGTGCTGAAGAACAAGGACGGCTCGTTCCTGGTGCTGGAGGACGGCAACCTGCAGCGCTTCGAAACCGGCAAGACCGATCCCGCCATGGTGGCCTTTGCTCGCTACGCCTTCGACATGTCGAAATTCTCCAACCGCAGCCAGGACGTCACTTTCGGCATCCGCGAGCGCTATTTGTGGGAACTGTTCGCACCACCGGCCAATGACCCCATGTATCAGCAGATGCCGGGGGCCTTCAGCGCCGAATTGCATGATCGCCTGATGGCGCCGATCTATCCCTTCGCGTTCGCCGCCCTCACCTTCGCCTTTCTCGGCCAGCCGCGCACCACGCGCCAGAGCCGCAACTTTTCCATGGGCAACGCCATCGGTGCCGTGTTCGGACTGCGCATGGCCGGCTTCGCCTGCTCGGTGGCGGCCGCGAAATCCGACTGGGCGGCGCCGCTGCAATATCTCCTGCTGTTCGGCGCCATCGGCATCAGCGTTGCTATCATCAAGCTCGGGATCGTGGTCGAGCCGCCGGCCAAACTGATGGAAGCCATCAACCGCTCCAACGAACGGATCCTGCGCCTGTTCAGACGGCCGGCCGCCGCATGAACATGATCACCAACACCATCGGGCGCTATTTCGCCGGCCGTTTCCTGGTCGCGGCGATGGGCGTGTTCATCAGCATTTTCATGCTGCTGGTGCTGGTCGATTATATCGAGATGGTTCGCCGCACCGCCGGGCTTGCCACCGCGCCGGCGCTGATGGTGGCGCAGACCTCGCTGTACCGGGTGCCGCAGGCGCTCGAAAAACTGATGCCGTTCTGCATTCTGATCGGCGCGATGACCTGTTATCTGGCGCTGTCGCGCCGGCTCGAACTGGTGGTCGCCCGCGCCGCCGGCGTGTCTGCCTGGCAGTTCATCTCGCCGGCCTTGTTCAGCGCCCTTGTTCTCGGCGTGCTCGCCACCATCGTCTACAACCCGGTGTCGGCCAACCTGCGCGAGGAATCCAAACGGATGGAAGCCCGGATGTTCGGCGACGCCTCCGGCGGCGGCGTGCAGGACGCGGCAGGGTTCTGGATCAATCAGGTCAATGCCGACGGCCAGACCATCATCAATGCCGCCCGCAGCGAGCAGCAGGGTCTCCGGCTCACCGGCCTGACCGTGTTCCGGTTCGATACCGAAAACCAGTTTAGCGAACGGATCGAGGCCCGCGAGGCCACCTTGGAACCAGGCCGCTGGGCCTTCAAGGGGGTACGCATCTACTCCCTCGATTCGCCGATGGCCGAGCAGGACACCCTGGATATTGCCACCACCCTCACCCCGGCGCAGGTGCGAAATAGTTTCTCGACCCCCGAAACAGTGTCATTTTGGCAACTTCCTTCGTATATCCGATCTTCCGAGAGTTCTGGGTTTGCGACCGCGGGGTATCGTCTGCAGTATCACAAGCTTATCGCACAGCCGTTTTTGCTGGTCGCGATGGTGATGCTGGCCGCGTCCGTGAGCCTTCGGTTCTTCCGGATGGGCGGCGTCCAGAAGATGGTTTTGTATGGCGTGGGCGCAGGCTTTCTGCTCTACGTCCTGTCGAAAGTGACTGAAGATTTGAGCAAGGCCGAGTTGATGCATCCGATTGCTGCGGCGTGGCTGCCCGTCTGTGTGGGCGGCCTCACCGGCTTTTTGGCCTTGTTGTACCTGGAGGACGGATAGTGGCTGGTTTTGCCGCCCTCCGCGCGCGGAAATTGACCTCGAAACTGCACATTTGTGCAGATTGCGGTCGTACGTCTCGCGCGATCACGACCATTGCGGCGACCATGATGTGCGTGGCCGTGACCCTTGGTGCGGCCGCGACGACGCCTGTCCACGCCCAGGGCTTCACCTACAACCGTCCAGCTACCCGCCCGAAGCCGCCGCCGGCTGCCCAGACCGGGCAGATGCTGGTGCAGGCCACCGAGGTCAATTACGACTACAACAACTCGCGCGTCGCCGCCGTCGGCAGCGTGCAGATGTATTACAACGGCACCTCGGTCGAGGCCGATAAGGTCATTTACGACCAGAAGACCAAGCGCCTGCATGCCGAAGGCAATGTCCGGATGACGGACGCCGACGGCAGGATCACCTACGCCAACCTTCTCGATCTCAGCGACGACTATCGCGATGGCTTCGTCGATTCGCTGCGCGTCGATACCGCGGATGCGACCCGCATGGCCGCGACCCGCGCCGAGCGCACCGCCGGCAACTACACCGTGTTCCAGAACGGCGTCTACACGGCCTGCGCCGCCTGTAAGGACGATCCGAAGAAGCCGCCGCTGTGGCAGGTCAAGGGTGCCCGCATCATCCACGACCAGACCGAAAAGATGATGTATTTCGAGGATGCGCGCGTCGAGTTCTTCGGCGTGCCGCTCGCTTACATGCCCTATTTCTCGACGCCCGATCCCACTGTGAAGCGCAAGACCGGCTTCCTGATGCCGGGCTTCCAGCAGAACACCAATTTCGGTTTCGGCATCGAAACGCCGTTCTACTGGGCGATCGCGCCGGACTACGACGCGACATTCATGCCGCGCTACACCACGCGGCAGGGCCTGCTGATGCAGGCGGAATTCCGCCAGCGTCTGATGGACGGCGCCTACCAGATCCGCGCTTACGGCATCAACCAGCAGGACCGTACCGCGTTCGGCGCAGGCACTGTCAGCGACAAGGACTGGCGCGGCGGTGTCGAGACCAAGGGCCAGTTCGCCATCAACGACAAGTGGACTTGGGGCTGGGATGCGGTCGCGCTCAGCGACTACAACTTCCTGTATGACTATCGCCTGGCGATGTACCGGGATCCCTATCAGTCGTTCCTGAATCTGCAGACCGAAGCCGTGTCGCAGCTTTATCTGACCGGCGTCGGCAAGCGCAGCTTCTTCGATGTCCGCACGATCCAGTATACGAGCTTCTCGGGCAACCAGCGTCAGGTCCCGATCATTCACCCAGTGCTGGACTACAACAACGTCCTGCAGCAGAACATTCTCGGCGG
>SDZE01000382.1 GCA_004173095.1 Bradyrhizobiaceae bacterium | reverse complement strand
CACGCAGAGCAGGAAGAATGCCTTGAGCTGAAATGCCACGGCGGGATCGGGATGCAGCAGGGCCCAGATCAGGCCGGCGGCGAGGAAGCCGTTATAGAGCCCCTGATTGGCCGCCAGCACGGCGGTGAGCGCGGCCTTGTCCGGCGTGTTGCCGAAGGTCTTCAGGCCGCGCGGCTGCTGCCACAGGAACATCTCCAGCACGAGAAAATAGACGTGCAGTGCTGCCACCGCAGCCACCAGCAGATTGCCCAGCACCACCATTGTCATCCCCCGTTCATATCCCTGCCTGAACCGGCAGCGTAGCATGGTAGCGGCCACCAAAGTGAAGACGCTTCGGCAGCGATCATCATCGTCGCAGTGGTGACGGCATTGTTGTGGGATCGGCTGCCGACGGCCTATAAGCGAAGAACATGACCACCGGGACCGACGTGACCGCCCTCGTAGCAGATTTTCAGGCCGATATCGCCGATGTCCAGCGCATCGAGGCGGTGCCGAAGATTCTGGAAGTGGTATGCCGGACCACAGGTATGGGATTCGCCGCCGTCGCGCGTGTCACCGACAGCCGCTGGATCTGCTGCGCGGTGCGCGACGAGATTCAATTCGGCCTGGAGCCGGGCGGCGAACTCAAGGTCGAGACCACGCTGTGCCACGAGATCCGGCAATCTCCGCAGCCGATCGTGATCGACGACGTCGCCCATGATCCCATCTATCGCTTGCATCACACGCCGGCGACCTACGGGCTGCAGAGCTATATTTCGGTGCCGATCTTTCGCGCCGACGGCAGCTTCTTCGGCACGCTGTGCGCCATCGATCCGAAGCCGAACCGGTTGAACACGCCGGAGACGCTCGGCATGTTCAAGCTGTTCGCCGAGCTGATCGCCTTCCATCTCGACGCCGCCGACCGGCTGGCCTCGCGCGAGGCCGACCTGTCGAGCGAGCGCAAGACGTCGGAACTGCGCGAGCAGTTCATCGCGGTGCTCGGCCACGATCTGCGCAACCCGCTGGCGTCGATCGCCGCGGTGGCGCGGCGGTTTCGCAAGGCGAAGCTGAGCGAGGAGGAATTCGGTTATCTCGATCTGATGCAGAACAGCATCCGTCGCATGGCCGGCCTGATCGACAATGTGATGGACTTCGCCCGTGGCAGGCTCGGCGGCGGGCTGACGCTGACGCGCAGCGCGCAGGATCTGGCGCCGGTGATCGCTCAGGTGATCGGCGAGATGCAGTCCAGCGCCCCGGCACGACAGATCGATCGCGTGATCGATATCAAGCTGCCGGTCAATTGCGATCCGGTCCGGATCTCGCAATTGCTGTCCAATCTGCTCGGCAATGCGCTGACCTATGGCGATCCGGCGCAGCCCATCGTGGTGGCGGCGCATACCGGATTGCTGCAGTTCGAATTGTCGGTCACCAATCACTGCGCGGCGATCGCGCCGGACGTGCTCGACAAGCTGTTCCTGCCGTTTTCGCGCGGCGCCGGGCAGAGCAAGCAGGAAGGCCTCGGACTCGGGCTTTATATCGCGTCCGAGATCGCGCGCGCCCATGGCGGTTTGCTGAGCGCGACATCGACGCCCGATGAGACCGTGTTTACTTTCCGCATGCCGCTGGCGTGAGGACTCTGCTGTGACGGCTTTGTCGTGACGGCTCTGCCTTCGCCCCGCTTGCGGGGAGAGGTTAAAAAGATCAGCGCAACGCGCTTTTTTCGGCTTCGCGCAGCCACGGCCGGTCGGCCGAGGCAAGGCCGGTGAGGCGGCCCTGAATGTAGTTGCAGCCCCAGTCGCGCAGCATCGTTGCGGAGGCTTCGTCCTGCACCCATTCGGCCACGGTTTCGATTTCGAGGCGGTGGCACAGATCGATCAGCGTCTGCACGAAGGCACGGTCGTCGGCGGAGTGGGCGATGTTCTGCACGAAGGCGCCGTCGATCTTGACGATGTCCACCGCGAGTTTGCGCAGATTGCGGAACGAGGTGTAGCCGGCCCCGAAATCGTCGATGGCGATGCGGCTGCCAAGCGTCTTCAGGCGATTGACGAAGCCTCTGATGTCGTCGAGATCCTGGATCGCCACCGTCTCGGTGATCTCCACGATCAGCCGCTGGGCGACGCCCGGATGCGCGCGCATCATGGATTCGATGGTCGCCCACCAGTCCGGGTCCATGGTGGTCGCCGGCGAAATGTTGAGCGACAGCTGCACGTCCGGTGTCTCGGCGAGTTCGGCGATGACCAGTTCGAGCACGCGGTGATCGACCATGCGGATCAGCCCGAGCTTTTCGGCGACCGGGACGATGTCCGGCGCCAGCAGCAACTGGCCGTCGTCCTGCTTCATGCGCACCAGCGCTTCGTAGAAGGCCGGTCCGCTGCGGTCGGCATGCACCACCGGCTCGAACGCGCACAGGATGCGGCGCTCGTTCAATGCGGTGACGATCTCGTCGGTGACGCGGATATTGACGCGGCGCTGGGCATCGCGCTCCACATTGGGGCGCCACAGCGCGAAGCTGCCGCGGCGGCGGCGTTTGGCGCCATCGACCGCTTCCTGCGCACGGTTGACGGCCTCGTTGACGTCGCGGCCATAGCGCGGAAGGCTGACGGCGCCGATGGTCGCGGTGACCGAGACCGGGCCGGATTTGGTGGGTATCACCTCGTCGCGGATACCGGCGAGAAATCGCTCGGCCGCGATATTGGCGTCGTCGGCGGTGCAGTTCTTCAGCACCAGGCCGAATTTGTTGCCGGAGAAACGCCCCATGATATCGCCGCCGCGCAGCCTCGTGCGGATGCGCTCGGCGATCGCGGCGATGACGTCGTCGGCGACATCGAAGCCGAATGCATCGTTGATGCGGCCGAGGTGATCGATGCCGATCAGCATGAATGCAGAGGAGGCGCGGAAGCGGGTGGCTTCCTCGATGGCCTCGGACAGCGCCGCCAGCAGATGGGTGCGATTGAGTTCGCCGGTGAGGGGATCGCGCTGCGCGAGTCTGAGAAGTTGCTCGTCCTGGGCGTGGCGCTCGGTATTGATGCGCACGATGCCTTCGACGCGGAGCGGGCGGCCGTCGCTGCCGGTTCCGACGCTGCCGTTCTCCTCGATCCACAACAGCGGCGCAGTGGTGGAGGCGCGGACGCCGTAGTCGATGCGATAGGTGCCGCCGGATTGCAGCGCCGACACCAGCGCTTCGCTGCGAACGGCGCGATGCGGCTCGATCAGGGCGGCGAGGTCGCTGCCGCGCGCCAGGGTCTCGGCCGGGATGTCGGTAAAAACAGCCGCCGCTGCTGCGGTCCAGGTGATGGCGTCGCTGCCGATGTCCCAGACGAAGGCGGCCTGCCCGAGACGTGCCAGGATTTCTGCCTCGGATAGACCGGACTTGGACTCTGACGCATGATCGGGTGGGGCGGAGGTCACATGTCGCCTCGTTTCGGGACGTCGCTTGCGATGATTCGTGCCACGACAATACGGGGTCAGGGCGCGGAAAAGTGAGTCGAACTTATCAGAGATTGAATAATTCCTAGCGTTGTGGCGCGTTTTCGCAACAACCGGACGAGTCTGAAGTTCTGTGCAGAGCCCGGCACGGGTCTTGCGACAGGAGGCCGAGAGGGTTCACCCTCTGTCCTGATTTGAGACAAGAGCGCTTTTGACCATGTCGATCACGGTGACCAGCCGCGTATTTCCCACCACGTCGCATCCGATGCGGCGCGCGGGCGATATCGTGATCGAAAAGGCGGCTGCGGATACCGTGGCCCTGACGCCGACCGAACCTGTGGCGCGAACGGCGCCGGTATCCCTGCGCAGCACGCGGCCCGATGCGTCCTTCCTCGCTCATCTGATCGCGAC
>SDZE01000520.1 GCA_004173095.1 Bradyrhizobiaceae bacterium | reverse complement strand
GTAAAATCGGGAGATATGCGCGTCGCCCGCGCCGGGGCGTCGCAGGATGGGGTCGCACAGATCGTACAGGGTTGGTCCGTTCTTCCGTGCGGTCAGGGCTTCCAGGGCTGCACGGGCCATACAGGTCACGGTCATGGAGCGTCTTTCGGTCAGGCGTCTACCCGCGTCTCAAACCAACCGCCGCCGATGCGCCGCAACCTCGAAGCCACCTGCAAGGCATTGAAATCCAGCACGAAACGACCCGGAACACAATTGTCGCACACGTGCCCGGGGTTCCGATACGTCAGTAACTCTGTCTTAAATGGAGTCCTTTACCCGTTGCCCGGTTGATCCCGACGGGGTAACAGCAGGTTCGTTGCAGTGCCGCAAATTGAGCGCATTTACTGCTCATGGCTTCGGCATTCCTCAAACCTAGTCAGGCATCCGCGCGACCTATTGAACGCGCGCGGATGATGAGCAGGAAACGACGTCATGAACGTAGGGCAGTTTCGCGTATCCCGGCGCTCGATCACCGTGGCCGTGGCTTTTGCCGGTCTGGTATCGTTGGCGCTCGGCGCCCACGCCGCATTGAACAAGCATGTGCTGGATTCCGCACGCTCTGCCATTGGTCTCAAGACGACTGAGGCCGTCCCAAACAATGCGCGTCTCGCCCTCGTGATCGGCAATGGCCACTATCCCGATGCCGGCTCTCCGCTGCTGCAGCCGATCAATGATGCCCGTGCCGTGACCCATGCGCTGCGCCAGGACGGCTTCGACGTCGATGTGATCGAAGACGCCACGCGTGACGACATGGCCCGCGCAGTCGCGCGGTTGAAGGACAAGATCCAGCCCGACAGCACGGTGATGCTATATTTCGGTGGCTACGGCGTTCAGGTCGGCCGTCAGAGCTTCATGATCCCCGTCGATGCCACGATCTGGCGCGAGGGCGACGTGCGTCGGCAGGGCGTCAGTGTCGAGACCGTGCTGGATGCGATGACGGAGCGCGGTGCCCTAGCCAAGCTGGTGGTGCTCGATGCGTCCCGCCGCAATCCGTATGAGCGTCGCTTCCGCGCTTATTCACGCGGCCTTGCGCCCATCGATGTGCCGGAGAAGGCGCTGATCCTGACATCGGCAACGCCCGGCAAGGTCGCCTATGATGCCGATGGCCAGAACAGCCTGCTCGCCACCGAACTGCTGAAGAACCTGCAGACCAAGCCGGTCAGCGCCGAGGCCGTGTTCACCAACACCCGCGCCGCCGTCACCCGTGCTTCGGATGGCGATCAGGTTCCTGCGGTTTCATCGTCGCTGGTGGACGAGGTGAAGTTCGGCGCCGCCACGACGACCCGCGCCGGCAGCTGAGGCGCTGTCGCGACGCTTGTCGCCCTGCGATGCAAGCCGCGTTATTTCTCGGCACCGACCGTGACTGGATTTACGGCGTCGCCCTCGCGCAACAGCGCGCCGGCGCGTGCGACGACGATGTCGCCTTCGTTCAGTCCCTCGCGAATTTCGACCTGACCGCCAAACAACAGCCCGACCTCGACGCGCCGCGTTTCGACGCGGTGGCGACGCACGACCTGCACGACCGTGCCGCCGGAACCGTACAGAACCGCGGTCAATGGCAGGCCGATGCCGCAGCTCTCTCCGGTTTTGATCGACGCGCGGGCATACGAGTTCGTCATCAGCCGCCGCGCTGAATTGAGCGCGATCACCACCTGACCCAGCTGGCTGTTCGGCTCCACCGACGAGGCAATGCGGCGCACCTTGGCGTCGAGGTCGCCGAGTCCGATCACCTTGACCTTGGCGGATTGATCGACCTTGAGCTTCGGCAGGTCGCGGGTCGGCACCTGACCGACGAAGTCGAACTCATTGCGCGCGATGATGCTGAACAGCGCTTCGCCACGGGGCGACGCGATGGTGCCGACCACGGCGGTCGACGCGCTGACCAGGCCGGCAGACGTTGCCTGCAATTGAATCGAGGTGCCGTCGGGCGATGTCAGTTTGGCGAGGATCTGCCCGGCCGTGACGGTTTCTCCGGCATCGACCAGTACTTCGGCAACCTTCAGGCCTGGCCGGTCGGGCCGTATGGAGATTTCCTCGCGTGGCAATAGCAAGCCGGACACATCGACCGTATCGGCGAAACACTGCTTGGTCGCGGGAAGCACCGTAACGGTGGAGCCCTTGAAGAGATCGGCATCGTCCGCTGCCAGGCTTGGCGTGGCGACGCAGACAGCAGCCGCCAGCAGAGAGCGCTTGAGCAAGTCTGTCGTCCGTTGCGCGGTGAAAGGGGGCAACGCGATCATCGGTCCGCCTTCCCATGTTCGACTGGCGCATGGTCACGGTCTTCCTCGCCGCTCGATACCAGTAGCTTGCGACCGTAGCGCGAGGCGAGATTGCCGACATCGTCCATCATCATGAACATCGCCGGCACGAAAACCAGCGACAGCACGGTGGAGAAGATCAAACCGCCGATAATCGCCAGCGCCATCGGTGATCGGAATTCACCGCCAGCGCCCCAGGCCAGCGCGGATGGCATCATGCCGGCCGCCATGGCGATGGTGGTCATGATGATCGGCCGTGCGCGCTTCATGCCGGCATCGATGATCGCGACCTCGCGCGGCTTGCCTTCACGGATTGCCTCGATGGCAAATTCCACCAGCATGATGGCGTTCTTGGTCACGATGCCCATCAGCATCAGGATGCCGATCCACACCGGCGTGGTGAGCTGTTTGCCGGTCACCAGCAATGCCAAGATGGCGCCGCCGATCGACAACGGCAACGAGAATAGGATGGTGATCGGCTGCAGGAAGGTGCCGAACAGCAGCACCAGCACTGCATAGACCATCATCAGGCCGCCCGAGATCGCGGTGGCAAAGCCATCGGCGAGTTCGTTCAGGCTCTCGGCGTCGCCCGACTGTTTGACGCTGACATTCTTCGGCAGGCTCTTCATCACCGGCAGCTCGTAGATCTTCTTCAGCGCATCGCCGAGCGCGGCGGTGCCGACGAGATCCGCGGCCACCGTGGCTTGTCGTTCCCGGTCGTAGCGGTTGATGCTGGTCGGTCCCTGGTCGAGCTTGATGTCGGCAACGACGGACAAGGGCACGCCACCGCGCCCGCCGCCGAGCGGCACCCGCAATTGTTCCAGCAATTGCAGGTTCGATCGCGCGCTGTCTTCGAGTTGCACGCGGATCGGCACCAGACGATCACCGGCATCGAATTTCGCCAATGCCGGGCCGACGTCGCCGATCGTGGCGACGCGGATGGTCTCCGACAGGCTTTCGGTGGAAACGCCGAGTCGCGCGGCCAGATCGGCGCGCGGCAGCACGCGCAACTCGGGCCGGTCGAGCGAGGTTTCCGAGATCACGTTGGCGATCAGCGGAATGCGCTTCATCTGCGTCGCCAATTCGTTGGCGACATTGCTGACGATATTGATGTCCGGGCCGGTAACGACGAGCGAGATGGCGCGCAGCCCGTTCTCGTCGAGGAACCAGTACCGGATGTCGGGAACGCTTTGCAGTTCCTCGCCGATCGCAAGTTCGAGCTCGCGCTGCGAGATCTTGCGGTCGCCCTTCGGCGTGTAGTTGATGATCAGCGAGGCGCGCCGGACTTCGGAAAGGCCCGGCGGCACCCGGCCGCCATCCACGAACACGCTCTTGATCTCCGGCCGCTTGCGCAGTCGCTGCACAATCTGCTCGGTGGTCTTCTCGGTAAAGGACAGTTGCGAGCCCGGCGGCAGCTCCATCGCCATCAGCGAACGTGCCGTGTCCTGGGCCGGCAGGAAGCCCTGGGGCAGCAGTTTGATGCTCAGGATCGACAGCGCAAAGACCGCGAGACCGATCAGGACCGTCACGTAATAGTGCTTCAC
>SDZE01000013.1 GCA_004173095.1 Bradyrhizobiaceae bacterium | reverse complement strand
TTCTCGTTGCCATCGACGACGCCGGTCTGCATCGCCTGATAGACTTCCGAGAAAGCCAGCACCTGCGGGATGGCGCCGAGCGCGCGCATCTGGGCTTCCAGCACCTTCGACGACTGGATACGCATCTTCATGCCCTGGAAGTCGGCGACCTTATGCATCGGTTTGTTCGACGTCATGATCTTGAAGCCGTTGTCCCAGTAGGCGAGACCCTTGATGCCCTTGGGCTCGAGCTTGGCCAGCAGGCTCTTGCCGATCGTCCCGGTGGTAATGCGGGTCAGCGCGGCTTTGTCCGGCAGGATGTAAGGCAGATCAAACACCTCGAATTCCTTGACACCGAGCGGGCCGAATTTAGCCAGCGACGGTGCCAGCATCTGCACGGCGCCGAGCTGCAGCGCTTCGACCTCTTCCTTGTCCTTGTAGAGCTGCGAGTTTGGATAGACTTCGACCTTCACCTTGCCGGCCGTGTATTTCTCGGCGAGTTCCTTGAACTTTTCGGCGCCCTGGCCCTTCGGCGTGTTCGGCGCAACGACGTGGCTGAACTTGATGACGATAGGCGACTGAGCCTGAGCCGGTCCAACGAGTGCGAGCGCTGCGATCGACGCTGCTGCCGCGAGGAATTGGCGGGTGGTGACGAGGCGCATGGTCTTCTCCCTGTGGACGCGCAGCTGTTGCAGATCGTCGCGCGCTTTTATGCCACTGCAGCTTTATCGCCATCGGCCTTCGATGGCCACTGCTCCATTGGTCAGGGGGTGCATGAATAGCGTTGCTGCAATGCAAAAACGCGGCGCCTTACGACGCCGCGTTTTAACCTCGTCCCGCTTGCGGGGAGAAGGCAACTAGCTCGCTGCGGCCACGGGCATCGGCTTGTCGCGTTCGCGCTTCATGACGATCTTGTTCAGCGCGCCGAGATAGGCCTTCGCCGACGCCACCAACGTGTCCGGATCGGACGCGCGCGAGGTCATCGAACGGCCCTCATGCGCCAGTCGCACCGAAACTTCTGCCTGGGCGTCGGTGCCTTCGGTCACTGCATGCACCTGATACAGCTCCAGCTTGGCCTCATGCGGCACCAGTGCCTTGATGCAGTTGAACACCGCATCCACCGGACCATTGCCTTCGGCTTCCTCGATCTTCGTGACGCCCTCGATGCTCAGCTTCATGGTCGCGCGCTGCGGGCCATGGGTGCCGGCGATCACCGTCAGCGAGGTCAGCTTGATGCGATCATGGGCCTGGATGATCTCCTGATCGACCAGCGCCTCGATATCCTCGTCATAGATATCCTTCTTGCGATCGGCGAGCGCCTTCATACGGATGAAGGCATCTTCGATCTGGTTCTTGCCCAGCTTGTAGCCCAGCTCCTCCAGACGATGGATGAAAGCATGGCGACCCGAATGCTTGCCCAGCACGATCGACGAGTGCTTCAGCCCCACCGACGCCGGGGTCATGATCTCATAGGTCGATGCGTCCTTCAGCACGCCATCCTGATGGATGCCGCTCTCATGGGCGAAGGCGTTCCGGCCGACGATCGCCTTGTTGTATTGCACCGGGAACGAGGTCGCGGCGGACACCACTTTCGACGCCCGCGTCAGCATGGTCGCATCGATGTTGTTCCAGTACGGGAACTTGTCTTTGCGCACATTGATCGCCATCACGACTTCTTCCAGCGCCGCATTGCCGGCACGCTCGCCGATGCCGTTGATGGTGCATTCGATCTGACGCGCGCCGCCGTCAATGCCGGCCAGCGTATTGGCGACGGCCATCCCTAAGTCGTTGTGACAATGCACCGAGAAGATCGCCTGATCGGAATTCGGCACCCGCTCACGGATGGTGCGGAACATGCGCGTATATTCTTCCGGCGTCGTGTAGCCAACGGTGTCGGGCAGATTCACCGTGGTGGCGCCGGCCTTGATAACGGCTTCGGTGATGCGGCACAGGAAATCGATGTCGCTGCGGGTGGCGTCTTCAGCCGACCACTCGACATTGCTGACCATGTTGCGCGCACGGGTGACGCCGGCAACCGAGGCGTCTATGACCTGCTCCGGCGTCATGTTCAGTTTCACGCGCATGTGCAGCGGCGAGGTCGCGATCACCATGTGCACGCGGGCACGATCACCGGCAGGTTTTACCGCTTCGGCGCAGCGATCGATGTCCTTCGGATTAACGCGGCCGAGACCGGCGATGACCGAGTTCTTAGAGCGCTTGGCAATCTCGTGGACCGCCTCGAAGTCGCCTTCCGACGAAATCGGGAAACCGGCCTCGATGATATCGACGCCCATATCGTCGAGCATCTCGGCGATTTCCAGCTTCTCCTCGAATGTCATGGTGGCGCCGGGGCATTGCTCGCCGTCGCGCAGAGTGGTGTCGAAAATGAAAACGCGGTCCTTTTCGGACTTCGGTGCGGTGGTCATGGGATATTCCTCAAAAGGTCGGGCGCGGTCTGATCTCGGCGCCATATGTCGGATGCTTGGTTTGCTGCTGCTGTCGGTTCACATCCCCTAAGTGCCCAGGCATGACTGCCCAGCCGGCGCTCAGGGGCCGATAAGGAGAAGCAGACCGCCGAGAAGGAGCGCGGGCGCGGAAACAGGCGCAAGGACACGCGTGGCAGCGACGATCGCTCCCGTGTCCATGTCAGCACTGTCCATCCGAATCAGCATTGCTATCCTTCGAGGCCGCGTCTGTGAGTGTGGGCCGAAACCATTGACGGTTTCTTGCCGGACGCGACGACCTTGTTCTAAACGCAATTGCCGCGGCATCGCAACGATTAAGAGGGTCAGGAAGACTGACCTAATGCGATGGTGTAGGATCGGTCGAGCAGAGCGATGCCCTCCTCAGACGCCACTCAGGATCTCACCATGAGCTTCACCAAAGGCCTATCCGCCTTCCCGATCACGCCGATGAACGCCAATGGCCGGGTGGATACGCCGGCTTTGCAGCGGCTGGTGGCGCCGCTGGCGGCGGCCAAGGTGGATTCCATCGGCCTGCTCGGCTCGACCGGCTCCTACCCTTTCCTCAGCCGCGACGAGCGCCGCCGCGCCACCGATGCCGCCATGGCGGAAGTGAACGGCCGGGTGCCCGTGCTGGTCGGCATCGGCGCATTGCGCACCGACGAGGTGATCCATCTCGCCCGCGACGCCCGGGCGGCCGGCGCGTCGGCCGGCCTGCTGGCGCCGGTGTCCTATACGCCGCTCACCGCGGACGAAGTCTATGAGCTGTTCAAGACCGTCGCGGGCGAGAGCGGCCTGCCGCTGGTGATCTACGACAACTTTGCCACCACGCATTTCACCTTCACGCCGGAACTGGTCGGCCGCATCGCACGCATCCCTGAGGTCGTCACGCTGAAAGGCACGGCGCCGGATGCCGATGCCATCGCCGAGCATCTCAAGCAGCGGCGCGCAGCGGTCCCTGCTGGTTTTCCCATCGGCTATGCCGGCGACTGGAACGTGAGCGAAGCGCTGCTCGCCGGTGGCGAAGCCTGGTACTCGGTCGCGGCCGGGCTGTTCCCGCACAGCTGCCTCGCCCTCACCCGGGCAGCGCTGGCCGGCGACGCTGCAGAGGCCCGACGGTTGAATGGTGCCCTGCAGCCGCTGTGGGACCTGTTCAAGCAGTATTCGAGCCTGCGCGTGATCTATGCCGCGGCGAACATTCTGGGGATCACGGACGCCAAGCCGCCCCAGCCGGTGCTGCCGTTGCCCGATACCGTGCAGGATAAGGTGGCGGCGGTGTTGCAAGAGTTGAAGTTGAGCTGAGGTGTTTTCCTCCCTCGCTCCGACCGTTGTGTCCCCTCTCCCGCTTGCGGGGGAGGGTCAGGGTGGGGGCAGCCACACACGCTGACGTCACGTGGGGCGCCCCCACCC
>SDZE01000110.1 GCA_004173095.1 Bradyrhizobiaceae bacterium | reverse complement strand
CATCTGGCGTTAAACGTTTCCTCCATCAGCCCATCCCACATCAATTGCATTGGAGACGCCTGTGGACGTTCAGGAAGTCAGAAAACTCGACGCCTATCTCAAGCGCGTATTCGGCAACCAGAAGATTCGTGTCGTGCCGCGCCCCAAAAAGGACGATAGCGCCGAAGTCTATATCGGTGAGGAATTCGTCGGCGTGCTGTTCGTCGACGACGAGGACGACGATCGATCGTTCCAGTTCCAGATGGCGATCCTGGAAGAAGATCTTGCCGACAGCGAGTGAGGTCGCTCACTGTCCGCCGAGCTGGGCCGATAGACGGTTCATCGCATCACCGACCGTGCGCCAGTCATCGAGCCAGGCGCGCGGAAAGCGGAACACCAGATCGGCGCCGCCGACGCGGCGTTCACTCATGCACATGCCGGGCGTGGCGCCGTCCCGCGTGCAGCGCGCAGCCAGCGAAGGCGCACTGCTTGTAAACAGATCTTCACCGGCATAGGGCGTGTAGTCGTGAAACGGCTGAATCGTCAGCCCGTCCGCATTGCGGGACGCCTCGGCCGCATAGATCGGATAGATCGTGCGCAGCCGCGCATCCGGCGATGTCGCGTTGTGATGTGCCGAGATCGACAGGAAAATGCGATCGATCGGCTGCACGTGTTCGTCGAAGTTTTCCATCGTCACGTGACGCGGCGTCTCGCTCGCCTCCAGCGACGGATAAACATAGCTGAGATCGACGCGCTCCTGCGGGCCTGACTGCTTCTGCACCTTGTGACGAAATGCATAGGTCGGGACATTGAACAGCGTCGAGCCGACGCTCACCGGAATGCGGTCCGGATCTCCAGCCTTCTGATTCTGCCAGGTCGGCCACAACAAATAGGCGACCACCGCCACAGCGGGGGCGGCGAGGCTCAGACCGAACAGGATCGGAATGATATGGCTTTGACGGCGCCGGCGACGTCGAGGCAGCGCCGGCGGATGGGTCGGGAACAGCAGGGACATGCGCGCGCAACAACTACCACTCAACTGGCTCACAGCTGCGCTGCGGGCGAATCAACGGGTCGAAGTTGCCTTCAAATGGTTAACGCCTCGCTGTTCTCCTGAAGAACACCGGGCTGGCGGCGGACGCGCGTTAACGATTTCTTAAGGTTTGTGTAGCGCTCCGCCATGCTTTTCAGGCATTGAGGCTGAGCCTCTTCAATCGTGTCAGAAATTCGCTCATGTCGCCCACCGCGCTCAACTGCTTCATCCAGCTTGCGATTGGTTTTGCCATCGCGGGGGCGCTTGCAAGCGCTTACCAGACCGTCGCCAGCCGTCCGCCGAGTTTTGCGCTGCTGCAGCAGGGGCCGACGCCGAAGAGCTTCGCAGCCGTGCCGCTCCTGGTGTTCTCCGCTCCGGTCATCATCATGCGCAATACGCTGCGCTCCGGCGCGCCGGACCCGCAACGCATCCAGTTTGTTATGATCGCTACAGTGCTGGCCGGGTTCTGGAGTCTGATGTCGGGGACCTTCGTCATTGTAACCCTGCAGGCGCTTGGCATCATCGCCGGAGCGTAAGCGCGCCGTCGCACGCTGGCCTCGACCTCCCTGTTCGTGGCAGTGTAGAGCGTAAAGGGAGAAAACACGCGCATGGCAATTTACGAGCTCGACGGGCAGGGCCCCGACCTTCCGGCCGACGGAAATTATTTCATCGCCGACACCGCCGATGTGATCGGCAAAATCCGATTGAAGTCGCAAGCCAGCGTCTGGTTCGGTGCCGTATTGCGCGGCGACAATGAATGGATCGAGATCGGCGAAGGCTCGAATGTCCAGGATAACTGCACCTGTCACACCGACAAGGGTTTTCCGCTGACCCTCGGCAAGAACTGCACTGTGGGGCACAACGTGATCCTGCACGGTTGCACCATTGAAGACGGCGCATTGATCGGCATGGGCTCCATCGTGATGAATGGTGCGCGGATCGGCAAGAACAGCATTGTCGGCGCCGGCTCGGTCATCACCGAGGGCAAGGAGTTTCCGGAAAACTCGCTGATTATTGGCTCGCCCGCGCGCGTGATCCGCACACTGTCAGCCGAGCAGGTGACGGCGATGGGAAGTGCGGCGCGCTTCTATGCGGCTAATGGTCCGCGCTTCAAACAAGGCATGAAAAAGATCGGCTGAGTGAGAGGGGGACATCGCGATCACAGCGCGATTGCTCCCCATCCACTTTTGTTGTGCCAGTGCCGGCCAGCTTACGTACCTTCCGATTCCCGCGCTTCCTGTACAGTGGCCACCCGTTCATGGCCTGCGCTCCACAGGGCAAAATCCTCGCTGCCTTCCTGATAGGGATTAGCCTCGGCGGGAATATTCTGCCCAGCAGCACCTTCACCCTCGACGAACGGATCTTTTTGCGGCTCGTTTGACATCAGGACGTTTCCTTTTCGAGAGTGGGTCTTCTGCACGCCCTGCAGTCCGCAGGGCCGGTTCGGATGGGCTCGCCTTCTTGGCGCTCCTGCGAAGTGCCTCTTGCAGATCGATGGGCACGCCGTGCTTCTTCAGCAGATCGGCGAAGGCCTCGTCAGCGAGCTCCTGCGTGGTCGCCATGCGATTACGCCCAAGCTGCGTCAACTTATCCAACATGTCGTCATCGAATGCGATCAGCTTTCGCATGGCCAGCCCTCATTGGACATCAAGCAGCACGCCCGTGAATCGTTCCAGAACGGGGAACTGGCGCCTCCAGCCGTCGTTCAATCCGAAAGGAGAATTGCGATGGCTCAGATATCAAAGATCATGGCGCTTGCCGCAGCGGCAATGTTGCTGTCATCGACGGCGGCGTTGACACAGAGCAGCGCTGGCGGCGCGGGTGGTGGCGCAACCGGCGGTGCTGCAGGCACCAACAGTGCGGGCACTGCCAATTCGGGTGGCGGCCGCGCGCCGACTGGCACGGGAAGCGGTGTCGGCGCCAACGTGCAGTCTTATGACGGTAAGCCGAGCACCGGCAATCAACTGGTCGATGAGCAGGATCGCGCCGTCGATCGCAAGGTCAAGAACATCTGCAAAGGCTGTTGATGCGCGATCAAGGCTCACGAGCTGAAGGGAGTGGTCGCGTCGCTTGCGATTGACGCCTTGTGAATTTGAACGGCTCGGTCAAATGTATCGTCTGGCGTATAGCGGGGCTACCGGAGTCGAGAATGTGACCATGTTACGCAATGTGTGGATCGGGGCCGTGGCGATGTCCTTCGCGCTGGCGGTGCCGTCGGTAGCCTCTGCGCGTGGGGGCTATCATAGCGGCGGCTTGCACAGTGGTCTTCATGGTCGGACGGGTTTCGGCTGGCGTCCCGGCTATTATGGCTACGGCCCATATTACGGCTTCGGCTACGGTTATCCGTCGATCTATCGTTACGAGGAACTGGGCGGCTGTCGCATCGCCAATCAGCGTGTTCGCACCGCCAAGGGATGGCGCGTGCGGCGCGTCGATGTCTGCGAGTAACTGAGGCCCCTCGACACTCATTAAAAAAAGTTGCGCCCGAACCTTGGGGGAGGTTCGGGCGCGCGCGACCCGGTCTGGGACGGGGAGGGGTGGGGATGCGACCGGATCGCGTGTCTCCAATCTTATCGTTAGCGTGCGCTCGCAGTGGCCACGGCCGGGCGGTTGTCGCCGAGCGAGACCCATCGGTTCGGATCGCTTTGCGACTGACGCTTGACGAAGCGGTAGCCGGTTTCAGTCCAGGCCAGGACGTTCTCGTTCTGATTGTCGAGCACGTATTCGCCCTTGTCAGTCTTCACGGTGAGCACGGCATGGCCGTCGCCCTTCTTGTCGCGCACCACGGTGATGAGTAGCGCTTCGCGCGGCCAGCCGGCCTCGATCAGCATCTTGCGCTTCAGCAGCACGTAGTCTTCGCAATCGCCGTAGCCGTCGTCGGGCAGCGACCACTTCTCGATCACGCCCCAATGATCCATATCGGTGATCGGCTTGATCGTCTCGTTAACCCAACGATTGACCCGCACCAGATCCTTCCACGCGGTTTGCGTGATCACGATGTCGCGCGGCTGTGTCGCCGTACCGCGACACTCGACCGGGTTCTCCGAACAGAATTCGACCCAACCGATCGGCGCCCGCGTGGCGTCGCCGAGACTTGCATAAAGTTTCTCACCGGCGGCATGCGCCGATGCTGATAGTCCGCACAGGATTGCCGCGACGACAAATCCAGTGATACGCCCCTTGTTACCAGCCATTGTTGGCCCCCGTTTTTGTTGGGACCATCATTGGCAGGAAGGATTTTCGCCGCCGCTAAGTCAGCTCTGTGCAATTGAGACGACTACAATTCAAACACGCGGCAAGATTGATTCAAATTTGATGCAATAAAGTTTGTCGCGAATTCAGCGCGTTAATCGGGAAAGATTGCAAAAACAGCAGCTGCGCGTGGAAGCCGTCCCGCGCGTTAACCGCACCGGTTAACCTGAAGCAGTGCGTGCGGTATCCGCAAACGCGGATAGCGCCCTCACAACACGACGAAATCTGGATTTAGTGCGCTTTCGCGTTTACCGCGCGTTGACGCTGTCTTCCAACGTCTCTGCGGATTGCTCATGCGCGAACTCCAGCGCAAAGCCTTCTTCAAGGTGACGAACGACGCGCGACGGGATCTGGCCGAGCATGACCTGGGCATTCAGCGGCGGTCGCTTCTCGGCAGAGATAGCGGCACCGGATAGCGACAGGTCGATGATGCGGACATTCATCTTGATGCCGTCCTCGAGCGTCAGCACCACGATGGGATTGCGCGGTACGATACGATCGTGGCGGCGATCTTCGGGCAGATTGAGGATATCGCGATTGGCCAGCCAGGTCAGCTGTGCCGCCAGCTTGTCGCGTTTGCGCGGCGTGGCTCCCACCGTCATCGCAAAACCGTTGTCGATGATGCGGGTGATTTTGCCTTCGACGCGACCGATATGGTCGAGATAGGCGATCACGCGATCACCGATCTGGCCGATGCCGGGGCCGAGCAGCGCCAAACCGCCCGGCGACATGTTGATGACCTGGCAGGGGAATTCGCGTCTGTCCGGCAGCATGTAGCGGCCGAGAAGATGGACTTTCACGCGCTGGAAACGGCGCCGTTCCTCTGGAGAAGGAAGAATCGATTTTGTCTGGGCGAGCGCCATCGGTATCGGGCCGGTCCTGCGAGAATTTCCCCGCGACCGTAAAGGCCGCAAGGTTAATGCGGCGTTACATCTCGACGTTTTCTGCAACCCTCGGCGTTGATTGGCCGCGAGATCGCGTGGAAGTCGCTAACGCACGCCTTCATAAACCATCAGGCCATGGGCAGCCTGCAGCTTGCGCATCAGGCGCGGCGCGAAGCGTTGCGGCTGATGCGCGAGATAGCGGTAGGAGGTGACGTGCAGGGGCCCCAGCAAGCCGTTAAATGGGGTCATCGGCGCCAGCAGCCCGGTCAGGCTGACGGGCGTATGGGCGCGTGCCGTGAACGGCAGCAGCATGAGCTCGAAATGCGCCTTGCTGCCGGTTGCGGTGTGGGCGGTGACGCCGGCGACGGCAACCAGCAATTCCTCGGAGACGACGGTGATCATTTCCTCGATCTCGCCACGTCCGGCGAGCGCAAACAGTTCAGGAAACGGCTTATTCTTCAGGTCGCGGCCGAACAGGGCACAAACTCTGGTGCCTGCCACCCGAAACGGAAAATTGGCGGTCTTGTCGTAACCCAGCACGAAAATGTCGCCGAGCAGCTCGCGCACCGGCCCAGGTTCGATGTCGCTTCTATCGGGCGCACGCGCAAAACCGCGTTTCTCATCCCAATAGGCGAAGAACTTGCGGCTCGAGGGATGTTTCATACGCGCTGATCCTGACCCGGCCAGCTGGCGATCAGGGACATATCTGTCCCGAATCCATCCATATCCGACCGCTACATGTTGTGCAGACAGGTCATTGCAGCGTCCATGCCGAAACGGTGTTTTCCACTGAGTCGCTTCGCAGGTTCCTCGTTAACCTCGTCTTCACCATGTTGTTGCGGCGCTGCGCACAACGGCTAGTCTGACGGCACTCTAGGCGAAGCAGGTTGTCTCCAGCAGGCTGCTTCGTGCGCTTTGATACAGGGTTGTCGTCAAACAAGACGGTCACCGCGCGGACGTGGGATGTCGGCGGCATCGCCGATGCCAAGTCGTCCGGCGCGGGAAGATCGATCGGACCGGGGAGAGCCTTTCTCAGAGGCTCTCCCTTTTCGTTGCGCTGGGTTGTCAGCTTTGCTGCGGCACGATCACGGCGACACGGAGCCCGCCGAGCGGCGAGTGCGCCAGTTCGATCCGCCCTTGATACGCCTCCGCCAGATCGCGGGTGATTGCGAGGCCGAAGCCGGTCCCGGGCAATGTCTCATCCCAGCGCTGACCGCGTCCGATCTGCTGCATCTGTTCCTCACGCAGGCCCGGACCATCATCCTCGACGCGCAAGATGATATGCCCTGCGCTACGCTCGACAGCGAGATGCACGCGTGTGGCCGCCCATTTGCGGGCATTGTCGAGCATGTTGGCGAGGATTTCGGTGAGATCGCCCTCGTCGCCGGGGAAGCTGACATCCGCGGCGATGTCGTAGTCCCATCGCAGGGCGCGATCATCCGGCAGACGACGCAGAGCGCGTAGGATCTTCTCGGCCACAGGCGCGACCGCAACGCTGTTGCGATTTATCGCCGCAGCAACTCCGGCACGCGCGCGTGCAAGCACGCGATCGATCTGCTTTGCCATCAGTGAAACCTGCTCATCGACGGGATCGGCAAATGCGGCGCGATCGTCATGGCGGGCTTGCCGTGCGACGGCACCAAGCACCGCCAAGGGTGTTTTCAACCCATGCGCAAGGTCTGCAGCATGGGTTTTCGCGCGCTCCAATGCCGCGTCTTGAAACACGATCAGACGGTTGAGATCATCCACCACCGGCTGGACTTCATCGGGGAAGCGGCCGCTGAGCGCACGGCTGTTGCCGGCATGGACGCGCTGCAGCCCTCGACGCAATTCGTCGAATGGACGCAAAGCAAGACGGATGAAGAGCGACATCGCCACAATCAGGATGGCGCCGAGAGCACCCAGCGAGAGTACCAACAGCCGGAACAGATACTGCTGAGACGAGGCGAGGTCGGTCCTGTCCAGCGCGGCTACCAGTTGCAGCCGCGCATCGGGGCCTGATGGCATCGTGACTGAGATGGTCTGTACGACAGCCAGCAGTTTCGCGTGGTCGGGGCCTGCGACATCGGTGGTCCAGCGCGCGTCGCCATGCTGTCCATCGGGGATCGTCAGTGAAAAATCCCAAAGCGAGCGCGATCGCGCTTGGTTCTCACCCTGAGTGATCTGCCAATAAAGCCCGCCATAGGGCTTTTCGAAGCGTGGATCGGACATCGGTGCTTCGAGTGACAGCGCGCCGCCGGCGTCGATCTTCGCCTGGGCCGCCAGCGCTACCACGATCTGACCAAGTTCGGCGGCGGCACGACGCTCGATCTCCTGGTTGAAGATGGTGCGAAGCCCGAATGCTGCGAGGCTGAGCGCGATGGCGATGGCGAGCGCCGCCGCGCAGCTCAGCCGAAACAAGAGCGAACGCGTCGTCACGTTGGCTCCGTGGGAATGCAGTAACCGCGCCCGCGATGTGTTTCGATCAGGGGAATGCCGAGTTTCTTACGCAGGCGCGCGACGATCGCCTCGACAGCATTAGTGTCGCGGTCGGTGTCGCCGGCGTGGATGTGTTCGAGCAGTTCGCCCTGCGACATGGTGCGTCCACGATGCATGAGCAGAT
This sequence comes from Bradyrhizobiaceae bacterium, assembly GCA_004173095.1. Taxonomy (GTDB): domain Bacteria; phylum Pseudomonadota; class Alphaproteobacteria; order Rhizobiales; family Xanthobacteraceae; genus Tardiphaga. The sequence continues at coordinate 8,675 of SDZE01000110.1, read as the reverse complement.
AAGCGAGCAGGCGATATTCCATGGCGGTGAGTGCAAGCGAACGGCCATCGATGGTCGCGGTTTGTGATCGTGTATCGAGCTCAAGCGGCCCGGCCTTGATGAGCGCAGATGCCTGCCCAGCGGCACGGCGCGTGATCGCGCGCAGGCGCGCCAGCAGTTCTTCCATCTGGAATGGCTTTCCAAGATAGTCGTCGGCGCCGGCGTCGATGCCCTCGACTTTATCTCGCCAGCCATCACGCGCGGTCAAAACGAGTACGGGCGTCACAATCCCGGCTTCGCGTAGCCGTCGGAGCACGGTGAGACCATCGAGCCGCGGTAGCCCCAGATCCAGCACGATGGCGTCGTAATCTTCGGTCTCGCCCTTGAACCAGGCCTCGTTGCCGTCAGCGACCGTTTCCACTGCATAGTTTGCGGCTTCCAGTCCGCTTCGGATATCTGCGGCGATGCGCGGCTCGTCTTCGACCACCAGAATGCGCATGGCTCAGTCGATCTTGATGACGGCAAGGGTTTGCGCATTGATCTCGATCTCGCGGCGTTTGCCGGACGAGGTCAGCACCTTGATCTCATAGACCCAGATTCCATCGTCGCGATCGAGTTCAACCTTGATGACTTCGCCGGGCAGCTTGTCGCGCGCCACCGCCAATACGTCGGTCAACGGGCGGATCTCGCCGCTCTTGAGCGCTTGCAGCGCGCAATCCTGCGAGCGTTTGCACTCGGACTTGTCATCCTTGGCCACCGCGAGAGGCATGGTGGTGCCGCCGGCGATCAGAGCTGCGAGTAAGCTACTGATCAAGATTCCGTGACGCATGATGATTTTGGCGCGGCCGTTCAACAGAGGCTCCGAACTCGGGCGCATCGCGGCTTATCCAACCAGCGTGGATTCACGTAGACGCGTGGACGATTTGGTGTGTGGCTTGCCATCGGGGGTGCGGGCGGAATCATCGGGCGCGCGGATCGGCCGGCGCTTCTTGTTTTCAGCGTGGCCTCCACGCGCCGGTGCCGTCAAGCCGGCCGCCACGCAGACCACAATCATCAGGACCACGAATGTGTCGAAATGCAATTCGACCGCAGCCATAAAGGGCAGGGTGACGAGAAACAGGAATGCAGCGGGCAACATGAGACATCTCCAGTGGATTCGATATGTCCCGAACCTAGCGCTGCTTCGCTGACGGCTCGCTGACAGGCGCTGTCAGCCAGCCGAGGGCACCATGTGGCATCAAGGCGAACCACCACCATCGAAAGGAAATCTGATGAAATATGCTCCAATCGCCGTGTTCGCGATCTCACTCGGCCTTGCCGCACATCCCGCGCATGCGGACGATGTCACCTGCAAATCCGCAGCGGGCGGAGGCCTTGCCATCGACAAGGCGATCGAAAAGGCCGAGGCGCTCGGCTACGCGGTCAAGAAGGCCAAGCGCAGCAACGGGTGCTGGGAGGTTGAGGGCTTCGACCGCAACGGCGCCGAGATCGAGATCCGCATCGATCCTGCGTCCGGCGAAGTCGTCAAGCCGGCGAAATGGCGTGCTGGCAAATCCTCGGATTGACCTTGCGCCGAGCGCCGATGGAGCCGGCAGGACCCCGTGGGCCTGCGGCTTCATACCGGCGATGGATAAGACGGCGATCTTGCAACGCGGCACCAAACCCGCCTATCTGGGGCACCGCTCGCCCGAGCCGTCACGGATCGTTGCCCTCTTGGACCCATCGCAAAATCCCCCGCGCGAACCGATGCTGACCCTGCCGGGCGCGTTGACGGCCTATGTCGGGCTGCTGGTCGGCATCCATGTTGTCCGTGCGCTGCTGCCGGTTGATCTGGAATACTGGACCATCGAGCTGTTCGGTTTCATTCCCAAGCGCTACGACCAGACGCTGCTGTCGATGCCGTTCCCGGGCGGGACGGGTGCCGAAATCTGGACCTTCGTCACCTATTCGCTGCTGCATGCCAATATCAGCCATATCGGCTTCAATGTGCTGTGGCTGTTGCCGTTCGGCAGTGCGCTCGCGCGCCGTTTCGGTGCCGTGCGCTTCTTCCTGTTCATGGCGGTCACGGCGATCGCCGGCGCCGCCGCGCATCTCGCCACCCATGAGCATGAGCTCGCGCCGATGATCGGCGCCTCCGCTTCGGTATCAGGCGCCATGGCGGCAGCCATTCGATTTGCTTTTGTGCGCGGCAGCTTCCTGTCGTTCAATCGCGGCGATGCCGACCAGGCGGCACGGGTGCCGGCGCTGCCGCTGCTGCGTGCATTGCGCGATCCTCGCGTCATCGGGTTCCTCGCGGTGTGGTTCGGCGTAAACATCATTTTCGGCATGGGCTCCATCGCCGTCGGAAGCGAAGGCGCAAATGTCGCATGGCAGGCGCATATCGGCGGCTTTCTTGCCGGTCTGCTGCTGTTCTCGTTGTTCGATCCGATCCCGCGCTCGCCATCACGCGCATCCGAGCCATCCCCTGCGGACATGCCGGACGTGCACTAGGCGCGCGTGGGCACCTTGCGCGTGCAGTGCACATCCTTCATCATCATCGGCCAAACAGGTGACTCACGCCGGCAGGTTCGGCTCTCGAGGCCGAATCCGTTCCGTGAGCGGTGGTGCGGCTCGATCACCGTCAGTCTCGATATGATCGAGTTAGACCCTCGCATTCGCCTGTCTTGAACGAGAAAAAAAGCGCGCGGGCCGTTCGGCACGGCGTGATCAGTCAGGAGGCGACAAATGCTGGTAAGTGCAATTCTCGACGGTAAAGGCCATCACATCGTGAGTGTTTCGGCGGGCGATAAAGTCTCGTCGGTGGTAAAGTTGCTGGCCGAGCGCAAAATCGGCGCTGTGCTCGTGATGACGAAGCAGCAGATCGACGGCATCGTGTCTGAGCGCGACATCGTGCGTGTGATTGCCGAACGCGGCGCCGCTGCGCTGGATGAAGAGGTCGGCGCGGTGATGACACGCAAGGTCGTGACGTGCTCGCCGTCCGATACTGTGGGCTGGATCATGGAACGCATGACCGATGGCAAATTCCGCCACCTGCCGGTGCTCGACGATGGCCGCGTCGTCGGTCTGATCTCGATCGGCGACGTCGTGAAGTCGCGCGTCAGCGAATTCGAGCATGAGCAGGAAGCGCTGCGCGAATATATCGGTACCGCCTGATAGCGAGACTTGTCGGACGGGGCCGGGATCGTCCCGGCCTCAATTCGGTGTGAGCGAATGACGTCTCGCGGCTAGCCTTGCGACGCCGCCGGCTTCTTCTGCTTCACAGGCGGAGCCGGCGATTGCGCCGCTTCCGGCACGATCATTTCAATGGCTTCCTGGATGCCCTCGATGGCTCGTTCGGTGGCACGCGCACCGTGCGCAATCATGTCGTCGGCGCGATGAAAATCGAACAGGCCGAACTGGCCGACACGCGGGGCAATATGCATGTCGGGCGGATCGCCGGCGAGCCGAGCGCGGGTGATGCGATCCTGCATGATGTTGAAGGCGTCGATCATCACGGTGGAGATGCCGGGCCGTTCGCTGGTGCCAAGGAATTCGCGTTTTACGGCGCGCTCGGCCGAAAAGAAACTGGTGAAGCTGCGCTTGGACTTGGCCGGCGCTTCCGGCTCGGATTGATGCTCGGCTTCCGGCGTGACCGGCTCGGCGCTGCTGCCGTGGTCGAAGATGGTGATCGAATGACCGAAGACGTCGTTGCTGAGATTGACTGCAATAACAATCTCGGCGCCGAGCGCGCGCGCGGCCGACACCGGTACCGGATTGACGAGGGCGCCATCCACCAGCCAGCGATCGCCGACCAGGATGGGCGCGAAGATGCCGGGCAGGGCATAGGAGGCCCGCATGGCATCCACCACACGGCCGTGGGTCAACCAGATCTCGTGCCCGGTGCGAACTTCCGTGGCCACCGTAGCGAATTTCACCGGCAGATCTTCGATCGCCTGCGCGCCGATGGAGGCTTCGAGCTGGGCGGCGAGCTTGTTGCCTCCGATCAGGCCGGAACCGTTGAGACGAATATCGAGGTAGCCGAAGATATTGCGGGGTTGCAGCCCGCGCGCCCATTCCTCGAACGTATCGAGATGGCCGGCGGCGTAACATCCGCCGACAACGGCGCCGATGGAGGTGCCGACCACCACATTGGGGACGATGCCATTGGCCAGAAGGGTCCGCAGCACGCCGATATGGGCAAATCCACGCGCGGCACCACCGCCCAGCGCCAGGCCAACGACTGGGCGGCGCACACTGCCAAGACCGGGTTTGTCGCGGCCGTTCGCGCCGTTCTGGCTGCGCCCCATCAATAACTCCAGCAAAAGGTGACTCCCAACGTTGCCGGCCATCTTAAGCGCGGCAACCCCAGCATGCCAGACGGTCGATCATTCATCATTTACGCGGTGTATCCGACACTTAGGCGTCGAATATGACTGTATCTCGACGCCCGAACGACCGTTCGTCCGGGCAGTCACCAAGCTGTGGGCGGGGCGCGCCGAAAGCCGCGATCTGGCGAACAAGGCTTGAATTTGCCGTGTTTTCATTGAAAAGCATGTCGATGAAGACGTGGGGCCCTGATTTGCGACTATCTGGCCGGGGCGGGCGGCTGGCTATGGCGCTGGCGCTCGGCTTGCTGCATGCCGCTCTGGCGCCGCCATCGGCCTCGGCCCAATTCCTCGGCGATCGCCCGGCGCCGGTTCCTCCCGCTAACATTCCGGATGTGCCGTCAGGCCCGGCCATCAGCCTGGCGCCGCCGTCCGGTCCGGCCGCAACGCCTGCCTTGCCAGCGCCGCTGCTGCAGCCCCCGGTGGCCAACGTAACGCCTCCGGCGCCGCTACCCGTCCAGATCAACCCGGCGGCCCCCGCGCAGGGTGCGCTGGTGCTGAGTGCGCGCTATGGCAAGGAATTACCCGCCATCAATGGCGGGCTGGTCTGGCGGGTCTATTCCGATCGTCCGGACGAGAGCGGCGCCTTCAAGCTGCTGCGGGAGGACCGCAGCCCGACCCCGAATATCCCGCTACCCGCTGGCAGCTATGTGGTGCATGTCGCGCTCGGTCTGGTCAGCGCGGTCCGCCCTGTCACCATCAAATCGGACGTCGATCGCGAGTCGTTCCTGCTGCCGGCCGGCGGGCTGCGCATCGAGGGCAAGGTAGGATCCAGCAAGATTCCACCCAGCCAGATTTCGTTCGGCATTTACAAGGGGAGCCAGTTCGACGTCGGCGAACGCACGCCGTTGCTGCCGAGCGTCGCCGCCGGTGATGTCGTGATGCTGCCCGAAGGCACCTATTACATCGTCTCGAATTACGGCGACGCCAATTCGGTGGTGCGTTCGGACATCCGCGTCCAGGCCAGCAAGCTCACCGATGTCACCGTCACCCATCGGGCCGCCGTCATCACCATGAAGCTGGTGGGCGATAAGGGCGGCGAGGCGCTCGCCAACACCGCCTGGTCGGTGATCACGCCGGCCGGCGACGTCATCAAGGAATCCATCGGTGCATTCCCGAAGGTGACTTTGGCCGAAGGCGAGTATCGCGCTATCGCCAAGAACGAAGGCAAGGTGTTCGAGAAATCTTTCAACGTCGTCAACGGCGTCGACGGCGAAATCGAAGTCGTCGCGCGCTAGCGTTTTCCGCTCATCGGCGAGAGCGGCGCATTCGTATCGAATATGATCGAACTGTCTTCTCCCTGTCATGGTCCTGAATCGGGAACTAACCATCGCGATAGATTGCGGTGGAGGATGATGGTGTAGTTCCATCCGTCCGAATAACTTTTACATCGTATTAAGCAGCGCGGCGCGAATAGCGGACACCGATACAGGTTTTCGTAAGGGTGCATCGTGATCGCGGCCAACAAGCTCTCCGCCGATGCGGACGTCAAAGTGTTCGACGATATCCCAGCGCTGCAGCGCAAGTGGCAAGCCGCGGTGCGGCCGGGGCAGATCTTGCCCGGCTATGAAGAGGTGATGCTCGGCAGTCTTGGCCGAATGGCAGATCACATCGTGTTGCTGCAATCGCGCGACGCCGGTTACGTGGTGTCACGCAGCGGTCGCTACGCGCAGCAATGGCTCGGGGAAAGCCGATGGGACATTCCGCTCGCCGACGTGCCGCCCGATTGCGCGCGCGCACTGACGGAGGCCGCCAATTGCGCGCTGCAGACAGGTCGTCCGCATCTGGCGACGGCACATTGCGTGCGCGACGGGCTGGTGCAGACCTATCAGATCCTGGCGCTGCCGACGGCATCGCGCTGGGGCGTCGAGTTCGTCGGCGTTTATGTCAACGAGCACGGCCCGCGCTACAATCTGGTGGATGCGATTTTCTCCTCCACCGACGAAGGCATCGTTTCCCTTGCGGCAATTCGTAACGCGACGAATTCTGCCTTCGACTTCCAGATCGTGCATCACAACGAGGGGGCAGCCCGGCTGCTGAAAGTCGCCGTGCCCGCTCTGCAGTGGCGCCGGCTGAGCGAGGGCGGCCACGCTTTGTGCCTGCCGGATGTGACACGGTGGTTGCTGTCGATGATCGCCGAGAAGGTGGCCGGTTCGCAATCCAGCGGCCGGCTCGAGATCGACAGCGACGATCGCAATCTGCGCCTGACCGCCACGACATTGGGCGATCTCGTATCGCTGACCGTCTCCGACGTCACCGAGATCAAACGACGCGATGCCTCGTTCCGCTTGCTGTTCGATGGCAATCCGATGCCCATGTGGGTGTTCCAGCCCGAGACGATGCGCTTCCTGAGTATCAACGACGCCGCCATCGCGCATTACGGCTACACGCGCGAGCAGTTTCTGCGCATGGAGCTGAAAGAGATCTGGCCGCGCGACGAATGGGACGCGCATACGCGGTCTCTGGCGCAGCATGGCGATAGCTATCAGTCCGAGCGTAACTGGCGCCATATCAAGGCCGATGGCACAGAAATCCAGGTGCTCACTTTCGGTCGCCGCGTGGTGTTCGATGGCTGCGATGGTTTCCTCGTGGCCATCGTCGATATCACCGAACGGCGCAAGGCCGAGGCCCGAGTCGCGCATATGGCGCATCACGATGCGCTGACCGATCTGCCGAACCGCACCTTCTATCAGGAGCGTCTTGCCCAGGCGCTGCATGCCAGCGATGCCGAGCGCCATGTCGCGGTGTTGTGCGTCGATCTCGATCTGTTCAAGAACGTCAATGACAGCTTCGGCCATCCGACCGGAGATCGGCTGCTCAAGCAAGTGGCTGAACGCATGCGCGGCGAGGTTCACGGCAACAATCTTGTTGCCCGCCTCGGCGGCGATGAATTTGCCATCGTGCTGACCTCCGATGTGACATTGAACGAAGTCAACGAATTTGCTGCACGACTGATCGACGTCGTCCGCGCGCCTTACGATATGGGCAACGATCTCAAAATCGTCATCGGCGCAAGCGTCGGTGTCGCGCTGTCGCCGGGCGATGGCACGACCGGTGAAGAGCTGCTGCGCAATGCGGACATGGCGTTGTACCGTGCCAAAGCGGAAGGCGGCAACGTGCACCATTTCTTCGAGCGGGAAATGGATCGCCAGGCGCAGAAGCGCCGCGACATGGAGCTCGACCTGCGCAGCGCCTACACCAATGGTGAATTCGAACTGCACTATCAGCCTCTGGTGGATATCGTCGCCGACTGCATCGTCGGTTTCGAAGCGCTGTTGCGTTGGAAGCATCCCGACAAGGGCACCATCTCGCCGGCCGACTTCATCCCGGTCGCCGAAGATATCGGGCTGATCGTGGCGCTCGGCGAGTGGGTGCTGCGCAGTGCCTGCGCCGAAGCGTCGAAGTGGCCCGACCACGTCAAGGTCGCCGTCAATCTGTCGCCGGTGCAATTCCGGAGCCGCAATCTGGTCCAGGTCGTCGTTGCAGCATTGGCCTATTCAGGCCTGTCGCCGCATCGGCTCGAGCTGGAAATCACCGAAAGCGTGTTTCTCGCCGAGACCGAAAACAACATTGCGACGTTGCATCAGTTGCGCGCGCTCGGCGTGCGGATCTCGATGGATGATTTCGGCACCGGCTATTCGTCGCTGAGCTATCTGCGCAGCTTTCCGTTCGACAAGATCAAGATCGACCGCTCCTTCGTCAAGGATCTGGTGGAGCGGCCGGATTGCATGGCCATCGTGCGCGCCATTTCCGGCCTTGGTCGTAGCCTCAACATCACCACGACGGCGGAAGGGGTCGAGACGATGGATCAGCTCGAACGCCTGCGCGCCGAGGGATGCAATGAGGTGCAGGGCTATCTGTTCAGTGCCGCCAGACCGGCCGCCGAACTCGGCGCATTGCTGCACAAATTTGCCCGCCGCGCGACGGAAGCCGCGTGATCTGTAGGGTGGACAAAGAAGCATAGCGACGTGCCCACCACTGCACACTCCGACCTCCGCGGTGGGCACGCTGCGCTTTGCCCACCCTAAACGCGACAGCTCAGAAGCGTGTCACTACGTCTTTCAAGTCCGGCCGCGGCCGATCCTGGATCTCCCGGTCGGGTTTGCCACCGATATGAATGAGACCGGCCAGCTTCTCGTCGGCAGTGAGGCCGAGCCCGGTCAATACATCGCGGTCATACGCGAGCCATCCGGTGAGCCAGTTGGCACCATAACCAAGCGCTGTGGCGGCGGCGACGATATTCATACAACTCGCACCGGCAGATAATTCCTGCTCCCAGGCCGGCACCTTCGGATGCTGTTTTAGCGAGGATACCACTGCGATGACCAGCGG
>SDZE01000496.1 GCA_004173095.1 Bradyrhizobiaceae bacterium | reverse complement strand
GTCAACTAACGGATCGGTTGAGGAACATTTCATTCGTTGCGTGTTGCATAGCCAGCCTGTCGCCGGTCGGCTAACCTCACGGCGCCAGACGCAGGACTTGCAGCAAGGAAACCATGAAGATCGACCATATCGCGCGTGCGCAATTGCTTGAGAGTATCGAAGCGCTGGCCGGGGCGCGTAGCGTCGATGCCATCGTCCAGGTGCTCCGCCGCTACGCCCGCGACATTGCCGGCGCCGATGGCATCAGTGTCATCCTGCGCGAGGGCGAGTTCTGCCATTATGCCGCCGAGGATGCGATCAGCCCGTTGTGGGCCGGGCAGCGCTTGCCGGCGGCCAATTGCGTATCCGGCTGGGCCATGGTGAACCGGCAGACCGTCATCATTCCCGATATCTATGCCGACGAGCGCGTGCCGCATGATCTCTATCGATCGACATTCGTGCGCAGCATGCTGATGGTGCCGGTGGGATCGCCCGACGTGACGGCAGCGATCGGCGCCTATTGGGCGGAGCAGATCACGCCGCATGCGGTCACGATCAACCGGCTCGAAACGCTGGCCCGCTCCGCGGCCATTGCGCTCGAAAACGCCAGACTGCTCGATGCGCTCCGCGTCAGCGAGCGGCGTTTCGAAGGCATCACCGACTCCATCGATCAGATGATCTGGTCGACGCGACCGGACGGATTCCACGACTACTACAACAAGCGCTGGTACGACTACACGGGCATGCCACCGGGATCGACCGATGGCGAGGAATGGAGCGGGATGTTTCATCCCGACGACCAGGATCGGGCCTGGGCACGCTGGCAGCACAGCCTCGCCACCGGCGACCTTTATGAGATCGAGTATCGGCTGCGGCATCGCAGCGGCGACTATCGCTGGGTGCTCGGCCGTGCGTGGCCGGTGCGCGACGACCGCGGCGCGATCTCGCGATGGTACGGCACCTGCACCGACATTCACGAATTGCGTACGGCGCAGGACGATCTACGTCAGCTGAACGCATCGCTGGAAAGCCGCGTCGATGACCGCACCGCCGCCTTGCAGCGCGAGATCGACGAGCGCGACCGACTCGAAGATACGTTGCGGCAGATGCAGCGGCTCGAAGCCGTCGGGCAGTTGACCTCCGGCGTCGCGCATGACTTCAACAATCTGCTTACCGTCATTCTCGGCAATCTCGAATTCCTGCAGCGCGATGCCGGGCAGACCGCAGATCCAAAATTCGGCCGCCGCCTTGCCAATATGAAACAGGCAGCGGAGCGCGGCGCCAAGCTCACCGCGCAACTGCTGGCTTTTTCGCGCCGGCAGCGACTGGAGGCGAAGCCGATCGATCTCAACGACTCCGTGTCGAGCATGCAGGATTTGCTGCGCTCGTCGATGGGCGGCAGCGTTCAACTCGAACTGGTATTGCACCCGCAGCTGTGGCCGGCGCTTGTCGATCAAACGCAGCTCGAACTGGTGATTCTGAATCTGGCGATCAATGCACGCGATGCCATGCAGGTCGGCGGATCGCTGGCGATCGAAACCTCCAATGCCATTGTCGGCACGCCGCAGCGGCCGGAGGAGCCGGCCGCGGGCGAGTATGTCGTGGTGTCGGTGGCCGATACCGGCACGGGCATGTCGGATTCCGTGCTGGCACGCGCATTCGAGCCGTTTTTCACCACCAAGGAAGTCGGCAAGGGTTCGGGGCTCGGCCTGGCGCAGGTCTATGGCTTTGCCAAACAGTCCGGCGGCGGCGTGCGTATCGAGACGCGCGTCGGCGAAGGCACGGTGGTGAAGGTCTATCTGCCGCGCGTGCTCGAGGCTTCGCCGGCGACGACGCAGCTCGACGACGTGGCGGTGGCCGCCATGGTGCCCGGCTCGAAGCGTGTGCTGGTGATCGACGACGACAGCGCTGTGCGCGAGATCACGGTGTCGCTGCTTGAGCAGATGGGATGCAACGTTGCGGATGCCGGCAGCGGCGGCGCCGGACTCGATCTGTTGGCACGCTCGGACGCGGCGTTCGATCTGGTGGTGCTGGATTTCGCCATGCCGGGGATGAACGGCGCTGACGTCGCGCGCGCGATCGCCAAGGATTTCCCCGATCTGCCCGTGCTGTTCGTGACCGGCTATGCCGATCTCACCGCATTGCGCGAAGTTGGCGAAGACCGCATCGCGCAAAAACCGTTCGATCACGCGGAGTTCGCGACCAAAGTGAAGCGACTGCTGGGCGTCGATGCCGGCAGCAGCAATGTGGTGGCCTTGCGACGGTGAACGCACTGGTTTCGGGGCGGAGCGCACCGCAAACGTCTAGGCGGCCCGGGTCCGTGCAACTAGGCTGATGCCGAGGGCATGCAGCACTTTCAGCACCGTGGCGAATTCCGGTTTCGCATCGCCGCCGAGCGCGCGATAAAGATTCTCACGCGAAAGCCCCGTCTTTTCTGCGACGTCGGTCATGCCTTGCGCGCGGGCTGCATTACCGATCGCTTTTGCGATCAGCTTTGGGTCTTCTGATTCAAAAGCCCCGGTGAGATAGGCTGCGATCATATCTGGGCTATCGAGATACTCGGCAGCGTCATAGGGTCTCACATTTATCATGCTTCATCCTTCCATCCGCGCGCCAGCTCCTTCGCTGCAGCGATGTCCGTGCTTTGTGAGTTTTTGTCCCCGCCGCATAGCAGCAATATCAATTCATGTCCGCGACGCGAGAAATATACCCGATAGCCAGGTCCGTAGTGAATACGCATCTCGCTGATGCCGTTGCCAACTGGCGCAACGTCGCCCGGATTTCCATCTTCCAGTCGGTCGATTCGTAACATGATGCGCATGCGAGCCTGGCGATCTCGCAGGTCGCTGAGCCAAACCGAGAATTCATCAGTTTGCTTGATGTTCGGCATCTGTAGCGTATACGCTACAGATGCATTTTTGTCAACGGAGCAAGTTCAGCTCACTTCTTCTTCCAGCCGCCGCGATGTCCGGGCGCGCCGCCTGAACTTCGCGGGGCAGGGCCGAATTCGGGACCGGACTCGCGCGAGTTTTTCGGCTGGAAGATCTTGCTCTCCATGCCCGGACCCATTTCGTCCAGCGTCGGCTTGCGCGCCTTGCTGCTGAACTTGCCGCGCGATTTGCCTTGGGCAGCCTTGTCCAGTTGCGCCGGCAGATTGGCGGCGTTGCCGTATTTCTTCTCGCCTTTATAGGCACCGCCGCGCGCCGCGACGTTACGCTGCTTGACGGTGGGATCATCGACCACGGCCAGTTCGGTGGCGCGCAGTCGCTTGACCTCATCGCGCAAGCGCGCGGCTTCCTCGAAGTTCAAGTCGGCGGCCGCTTCGCGCATTCGCACTTCGAGATCGGCGAGCACCGTCTCGAAATTATGCCCGATGGCAATGGCGTCGTCGGCCATGCCGCCACCGCCGATATCGACCAGCACGCGGTCGCCTTCATAGACCGAGCCGAGAATGTCGCCGATCGACTTCTTGACGCTTTCCGGCGTGATGCCGTGCAGCGTGTTGTATTCGACCTGCTTCTCGCGGCGGCGATCGGTCTCGGCGATCGCACGCTTCATCGATCCGGTCATCTGGTCGGCATAGAGAATGACGCGGCCATCGACGTTACGCGCGGCGCGGCCGATCGTTTGAATGAGCGACGTTTCCGAGCGCAAAAAGCCTTCCTTGTCGGCATCGAGAATGGCGACCAGCGCGCATTCGGGAATGTCGAGCCCTTCGCGCAGCAGGTTGATGCCGACCAGTGCGTCGAAGGCGCCGAGCCGGAGATCGCGGATGATCTCGATGCGTTCGATGGTGTCGATGTCCGAATGCATGTAGCGCACGCGGATGCCCTGTTCGTGCAGGAACTCCGTCAGGTCTTCGGCCATCCGCTTGGTCAGCAC
>SDZE01000510.1 GCA_004173095.1 Bradyrhizobiaceae bacterium | reverse complement strand
ACGCCAGCCTTCCCCGCAAGCTAAAACAGCCGCTATGGGAAATAGTGCAAATCTCGACGTCGAGGCATTCATAAACCGCTGGCTTGGCCGCGAAGGCGGTCAAGAGCGGGCGAATTACGTCTCTTTTCTCACAGAGCTGATTGCGCTGTTGGAATTGCCAAAGCCTGACCCGGCGGACGCCACCCACGAGCACAACGACTATGTGTTCGAGCGCGCGGTTCGGAAAAACAAAGAAGACAGCGCCTCGCACGGTCGGATTGATCTGTACAAGAAAGGCAGCTTCGTCCTTGAGGCCAAGCAGAGCCGTATCAAAGGCGGCGCGAAGGAGGTCAAAGGCCAAAACGACCTGTTCGCAGCAGAAGCGCCGGCCTCGTCTCGCGGCCGCCGTGGGGCCGACAGAGCCTGGGACGTTTTGATGCTAAACGCCAAGCGGCAGGCAGAGGAGTATGCAAGAGCCCTCCCCACCTCGCATGGCTGGCCCCCTTTCCTGCTGATCTGCGATGTCGGCCACTGTATTGAGGTCTATGCCGATTTTTCTGGTCAAGGTAAGAACTACACCCAGTTTCCAGACCGCCAAAGCTTTCGCATTTATTTAGAGGATCTGCGCGATCCGGCGATCCGCGAGCGATTGCGCAAAATTTGGACCGAGCCACAGTCGCTCGACCCCGCACAGACCTCCGCCAAAGTGACGCGTGATATTGCCCGCCGTCTGGCGCAAGTATCGGTAGCGCTGGAGAAGCAGAGCTTCGACCCGCAGGACGTCGCAATGTTCCTGATGCGCTGCCTGTTCACAATGTTCGCGGAGGACGTTGGCCTATTACCGCAAAAGTCGTTCAAGCTGGTGCTGGAAGAATGCGAGAAAAATCCAGAGGCTTTTGTCCACGACGTCACTCAGCTTTGGGAGGCAATGGACCTTGGAACTTGGGCGCACGCACTGAAAGTAAAGGTAAAGAAGTTCAACGGCGAGTTTTTCAAGAATCACTCGGCCCTTCCGCTCGGCAAGGAAGAAATTGGCGAGTTACGGCAGGCGGCTAGCCATGATTGGAATGAAGTCGACCCCTCGATTTTTGGCACGCTCGTTGAGCAGGCACTTGATCCTATTGAGCGCAAGCGTCTCGGGGCTCACTATACTCCGCGCACCTATGTGGAGCGCCTGGTTGTCGCCACCGTAATTGAGCCACTGCGAGAGGATTGGCGCAATGTGCAGGCCACTGCCGAAACAAAACGCGGCACTGGCGATTCCAAATCTGCGGTCGCTGCTGTGCAAGCGTTCCATGACAAGCTCTGCGAGACCCGTGTCCTAGACCCTGCGTGCGGCACCGGCAATTTCCTCTATGTCTCACTCGAATTAATGAAGCGGCTGGAGGGCGAGGTACTGGAGGCGCTGGCCGATCTTGGCGGCCAAGAAGCGCTGCACGGACTTGGTTCGCACAGTGTAGATCCGCATCAATTTCTGGGGCTCGAAATCAACCCGCGCGCTGCCGCTATCGCTGAATTGGTGCTGTGGATCGGTTATCTGCAATGGCATTTCCGCACCAAGGGAGCACCGCCTGATGAGCCGATCTTGCGTGCCTTTAAAAATGTAAAGGCGGCGAACGCGCTACTGACGTGGGATGGCGCGCCGGAAGCGAAGGCGGTCGATGGCGTCATAACATATCCGAATGCCCGGCGCCCTGAGTGGCCGATGGCGGATTTTATAGTAGGAAATCCTCCATTCATCGGCGCAAGCTTTTTGCGCGCTCGCCTTGGTGACTCATTTACGAAGACCCTTTGGGCGACCCATCCTCAAATGAATGAGTCGGCCGACCTAGTAATGTACTGGTGGGACCGGGCAGCAGAACTCCTCACACGCAACGGCAGTGCCCTGCGCCGCTTTGGTCTCGTCACTACCAACTCGATCGTCCAAGTCTATCAAAGACGGGTAATTGAAAGGTACCTGCGCGGGAAAAAGCCCGTGTCAATCGTTACGGCGATTGCCGATCATCCGTGGACCAAGGCTACCGAAGATGCGGCTGCAGTGCGGATCGCAATGACAGTCGTTCAAGCGGGCGTAGCAGAAGGTGTCCTCAAGGAGGTTGTGTCGGAAAGCCAGCTCGCAACGGACGCACCCGTTATCGAGTTTAGAGAATGGCGCGGGTTGATAAATTCGGACCTGACGATAGGTGTGGACGTAACACGTGTGAAAGCTCTTAAAGCGAATGAGGGGATTTGCTCACCCGGCGTGAAACTCCATGGGTCCGGGTTCATCGTCAACGAAGCGGAGGCCCTACACTTAGGGTTAGGAAAGCGTCCAGGTCTTGAGGTTCATATTCGCGACTATCGCAATGGTCGCGATTTAACATCACGTTCGCGAAATGTATCCGTGATAGATTTAGACGGAATGGGAGCTGACGAGGTCCGGGCAAAATTCCCCGAAGTCTATCAGCATTTGCTTATGCGCGTAAAACCAGAGCGCGATAAAAACAACGAAGAATACAGACGTTTAAACTGGTGGCTTTTCGGCCGAAGAAACACGCTGATGCGAGGTTTTGTAGCGAACACGTCTCGCTACATAGCAACAGTCGAGACAACTAAGCATCGAGTATTTCAATTTCTTGACGCGAATATCCTCCCGGACAACATGGTAGTAGCTATAGGTTCGGATGACGCGGCAGTACTTGGCGTTTTATCATCGCGCATTCACGTGACATGGACGCTAGCGCAGGGCGGGACTCTCGAAGATCGACCGCGGTACACAAAATCGCAATGCTTTGACCCCTTTCCCTTCCCCGACGCAAATAACATCCAGAAGCAGATCATCCGCGTGATAACCGAAGAACTCGACGCTCACCGCAAGCGGGTGCTTAGCGAGCACGCACACTTGACGTTGACTGGGATCTACAACGTGATCGAGAAGATTCGGAAGGGTTTGTCTCCTGACAACTTTGACGACAAAGACCGCGAGATCTTCGATGACAGCTTGGCAATGATCGTCAAGGAGTTGCACGACCGGCTCGATATCGCCGTGGCCGACGCCTATGGCTGGCCGGCCGACCTTAAAGAGGACGACATTCTCGGAAGGTTAGTCGCACTTAACAAGGGGCGAGAGCAGGAAGAAAGACGCGGGCTGGTGCGTTGGCTGCGGCCGGACTACCAAATGCCGCGCTTCGGCAACGCCGACAAGCAGGCCGCGAGCGAGCAAGGCGCGCAGATTGCGGCCACGCTCGATCTGGTTGACAAGGTTCAACTCGCGTCGTTCCCCACGGTCGCTGTCGAGCAGACCGCGGCTGTGTTCGCCGTACTCGCTGCCGCCAGTGGGCCGTTGGATGCCAAGGGGCTGGCGGCTCACTTTAAGCGAACCAAGACGACAGAGCGCAAGGTTGGAGAGGTCTTAGCGTCGCTGGCTCGGCTAGGATATGTGACCTCTCAGGATGGCCTGACCTTCGCGCTTCGACGAGTAGCGTAGCAATCCCGGTCGTGGCAGACGCTGTTTGATTTGTCGCGCATTCTGACCGAACCCTTGGAGGCTCGGTACCTTGCGCAGGCCGTCAACCACGGCGTCGGTGTATTGACCGCCACACCCCTACCCACACCCCCCGCGTTTCCCACGGCGAGCACCGCAGCAACAGAGCAGCGATCAAAACAAAATTATGGAATGAAATCAAAATGGTGGGGGAGGCAGGACTCGAACCTGCGAAGCCATAAGGCGGCTGATTTACAGTCAGCTCCCTTTGCCACTCGGGACACTCCCCCGCTCGACGCCATCGCACCATCCCGCCCGAACGGGCGTTCACCCGAACGGGTGCTGGACGGCCTTGGATGACGTGGAAACGCGCACCCGCTCAGCGGGCTCCCGGCGGCGCTGGTTATCGGGAAGCCGGCGGCCAAAGTCAACCGATCATGACGGAATTATCCGCCGCTTGTTCCCAAAGGCAAATTGCCAACCGCCAGCCTGCATGAGACAAGCCGGCATGAGCGACAAAGACCGCAAGCAGCGATTCCAGCGCGGCCCGCAAAAAGGCCGTGATTCCAGCCGCGATCAGGGCCAGGGACAAGGCCGGTCCGGTCGCGATCAAGGCCGCCGCGGGCCCCGTCGCGACCGCGAGTCCGGTGACGACGGCGTCGCCGTCCTCTATGGCTGGCATCCTGTCACGCTCGCACTGGCCAATCCGAACCGGACGATCCGTAAATTGTGGCTGACCGAGAACGCCGCCCGCCGCCTGAGCGATGAGAACATCGACACGCGCGTGCCGCCGGAACTGGTGCGGCCGGAAGACATCGACCGTCGGCTCGGACCTGACGCCGTGCATCAAGGCATGCTGGCCGAGGTCGATCCGCTGGAAAGCCCCGATCTCGACGACCTGCCGCAAGACGGGATGGTGCTGGTGCTCGACCAGATCACCGATCCGCACAATGTCGGGGCCATCCTGCGCTCGGCCGCGGCCTTCAAGGTCAATGCCGTGATCACCACCAACCGCCACAGCCCGGAAGCCACCGGCGTGCTGGCGAAGTCGGCATCGGGCGCCCTCGAACTGGTACCGATCATCGCAGTGCCCAATCTGGCACGCGCGCTGAACCAGCTGAACGATCAGGGTTTCATGACGGTCGGCCTCGACAGCGAAGGCAGCGATAATATCAGTGCCGTGCCATTGAGTGCGCCGCTTGCGCTCGTGCTTGGCGCCGAGGGCAAGGGGCTGCGCCATCTGACGCGCGAAACCTGCAACGTCGTGGCGCGACTCGACATGCCCGGTGAGATCAAGAGCCTCAACGTCTCCAATGCTGCCGTGCTCGCGCTTTATATCGGCGCCAGCAAGCTCGGCCTGATGAATTAGCTTCACCAACGCAAAACGCCCGCCTGCATCGCGGCAGACGGGCGTTGCTCGGTGTTGGGATGAATCAGTAGGCGCGGCGAAGCGCGCGCTGCTGATGATAGCCATGCTGGTGGTAGCCGCGCTGGTGATAGCCGCCCTGATAAGAACCATGGCGCGGCGCATAGCCCTGACGCGATCCATAGATCACGCGCGGCTGGGCATGGCGGTGCGCATAGTGGCTGCGTGCCACGATGCCCATGCTGGCGCCATAGCGATAGTTCGGGCGGCTGTAATAAGGCCGGCGCGGCGTGAACACCACCGGGCCGACGGCCTGACGATAGCCATAACCATAGCTTTGGTGGTCGTACGGATTGGCATAGGGACCGCCGTCATAGCGCGGGTAGCCGCGCCAGCCGATAGCAGTTTCCTGATAGGTCGGCACCGGCGCGAACTGGCCAGGGCCGCCATAGGTCGGGCCCTGGTTGACGTAGTAATATTGGCGGGTCACCGGCTCCGGATTCGGCAGCAGTTCGTATCCGGCATAGCCGTAGCCCGTGCCGGAATAATTGTAGGCGCCGCCGCATGGCGAGCAGCCATCGCCGTAATAGCCGCCACCGGCCATCGCGGGCGATGCCGCGGCGCTGAAGGCCGCGACGGCAAATGCCGCAGCCCATTTCGAAATCGTGATACGCATGACGCACTCCTGTCGGTGTTTTCTTGTTTGGTGATCGAAATTCGTGTCAGCGCCCATCGAGCGGCGGCGCTGCGATGATCGGTGGTGGATTCATCGGAACATCATTGGTGCCCATCGGCGCCGATTTCGCCGACCAGTGTTCGTGGAAGCTCGGCGCCGGCTGCGGCAGCTTGCGGTTGGCTGGCGGCTCGACCTCGAGCCGGCCATAGCCGGGCTTGTGACCAAGGCTGGGATAATAGCGACCGACATTCGGAACCGGGTCGATCGGCCTGCCGCCATAGACGGTCGGCTGCACATGAATGCGGCTCTGCAGGCCCCTGTCACCTTCGATCACGCGATAGGATGCATCGACGCCATTGATGATGATCGGCACGCCGGGGCGACCGGGGATCACGATGTTGAATCCATCGGCGGCAACAGCCGGCAGCGCGGTGGCGATGGTAAGCAGCAATCCCGGAATGACCCGCATGATGGTGTCCTGCATTGATGGCGGTAGGATAATCAAAGCCCCGGCAGGATGGGTTAAAGGCACGCCCCAATCTGCCGGTAAGCCTAACGCGTCAGCATGCGGTGAAGTTCAAATGCCTAAAATCGCAGGGTAATTGTGTTAACGATTGCGGCGTGGGTAACGTTCGGGTGCCTGTCATCGACGCCAGACTTCATCTTGCGGATCACCGCCCGCGCATGGTCTGATCGCCGCCGACGACGGGCCATCCCACCACGATATCGCTTCCGGAGAACTGCCATGAAAATCCTCAGCGCCGCCATCATCGCTACGACGCTGGTCGCCACGCCTGCCTTCGCCAAGCACTGGAAGCATCACCGCCACCACCATCACGCCGTCGAGACGTTCGTGTTCGCCGCGCCGGGCCAGCCCTATCGCATCAGCTACCTGCACAATTACGGCCCTGGCCTCACGCCCGGCACCTTTGCGTATTACGACGGACCGCTGTCGCGCCGTTGCAAGCAGTCGGCTGCCGCCTATCGCGGCCAGGATGGCCGCGCGCATCCCTGCTACTGATCGAGCAAGCCATCGGCGCTGGTTGACGCTCGCCGACAAAAAGCCCGGCGCTGATCCAGCGCCGGGCTTTTACGTGACAGTCTGCCGTCGGTGAGGCCGGCGTGCCGTTGGGTCGGACGATCGATTATTCGCCCTTCTCGCGCGGCTTGCCCATCAGTGCCGGCTGGAACAGCAGCACCGCCGCCAGCGTCACCACGAATGACATCGCCAGCAGCTTGCCCATGCTCGCTGTCCCCGGATGATTGGACAGCCACAGGCTGCCGAACGCCGTCGCCGTAGTCAGCGCGCTGAAGAAGATGGCGCGCGTCAGCGACGATTGCAGCAGGTTCTTGTGGCCGGCGCGCCATGCGACGACATAGTAGATCTTGAACGCCACGCCGACGCCGAGCAGCAGCGGCAGCGCGATGATGTTGGCGAAGTTCAGCGGCAGGCCGATCAACACGCAGATCTCCAGCGTCACCGTGCCTGCGACCAGCAGCGGCACGATGGTCAGCAGCACGTCGGTGAAACGGCGCAGCACCAGCCACAACAACAACGAGATCGAGAGCAGCGCCCATATACCCGCATGGATGAACGCTTTCACGATCGTATCGCCGGATTTCAGGATCGAAACCGGACCGCCGACCGCCAACGGCTCCGATGTCAGCACGGCATCGGCGAATTTGCGCAGCGTGTCGTTGTCGTTCGGATCTCCATTGGGCTGGGCTTCGACGCGGATCTGACCGTCTTTCGTTTTCCACGAATTGACCAGTTGCGGCGGCAGATTGTCCATCGTCACCGGCGCGGCCTGCATCAGATTGCGCAACTGCGACAACGCGATCTTCAGCGGGACGACGAACGTGGCCTGCACCTGATTGCGAACCGGCTCACTCGCACTGGCTGTATTCTCCAGGGCATCGGCGAGGCGTTTGGCAGCGACGGCACCGGGGCTCGTCTGCGTGCTCGCGAGCTTGCGCAGGCTTGCAGCCGAATCCTTCAGTGAAGTGACATTTTCCGCGTCAGTCGGCGGTTGATCGATCGACTCCGGATTAAGCGCCGGCTCCAGGACCTTCGCACCGGCCTGAATCGCCGCGAGCTTGGCCGGCTGATCATCCGGCACGAAACTATCGAGCGAAATGGTGCGCGCAACCTCCGGCAATTTGGACAGGCGCTCTTCGACCTGCTTTGCCCCGGCTTCGTTGGGCGCCATGACGTTCACGGCATTGGCGCCGGTGTTCGGGTCGCGGCGCAGATCGAGGAAGGTCGCGATCGATTCGACATTCGGATTGCGCAGGTTGATCGGATTGAAGTCGAAGCGCAGGTGATACAGCAGCGGCAGACCGGCGATCGTGAGCGCCAGGGTGCCTCCGATGATCCAGAAACGCTTTTCCTCGAGGAAGCGATCGACCGGTGCCAGGAAGGCGTAACCGACCGGCTCCTTTTCTCCCGCCGGATTGAGCAGATCGAGCAGCGCAGGCAGCGTGGTGATGCTGGTGATGAACGCAATCATCATGCCGAGGCCGGCGATCTTGCCGAGCTCGGACACGCCCTTGTAGTCGGTCGGCAGGAAGGACAGGAACCCGGCAGCGGTCGCAAAGGCTGCCAGCGACAGCGGCACGGCGCAATAATCAGCCGCCTTGCCGAGTGCCCCGCGTAGATCGTCTTTCTTGAAGCGCTCCGCGCGGTAACGCACGCTGTACTGGATGCCGAAATCGACGCCGAGGCCGACAAACAAGACAGCAAACGCGATCGACAGCAGATTCAGCGAGCCAACCATCATCAGGCCCGCAGCTGTCGTGACCGTCAGACCGATGAACAGATTGACGAACACCGCGCCGATGATCTTGGCGGAATGCAGTGCCATCCAGAGAATGATCAGCACGATCAGAATGGTGCCGATGCCGTTGACGACGGCGCCGTCCTGCACCGTGGAAAATTCCTCGTTGGCAATCGGCACCGGACCTGTGAGCCGGACGCGCGCGCCATACTGTCCGGCGATATCAAGATCGACAGCAGCCTTGCGGATCGCATCGGTCGCGTCCTTGCCGGGCTCCAGAGCTGCGAAATCGAGCACGGGCTTCACCTCGATGAAGCCGCGCTTGTCCGACTCAGTGAGCGGCTTGTCGCTCACCAGACCGCGCCAGGAGAACGCGCCCTTGCCGGTCTTGATAACCTCCTCGATGGTGGTTGCGACCTCATTGAATGTGTTGGTCGCGCTATCGAGCTGAATCTGGCCGCGACGGATGCCGGTCAGGCCGGTTTCGAGGGCACCGGTGAGGCCGCGCAGGCTGGGGTCACCCGCCATGATCTCGAGGAGCGGCGCCGCTTGCTGGAACTGCGCGGTCAGCCCCTGCACTTCCTTCGTCGGCAGGAACAGCAGCCCGTTTTTCTCGAAGAACGCGCCGCCGTCGAGGCGTCGCACCGAATCGAAATCCTTCTTGTTCGGCGCCAGCTTCTGCTCCAGCGCATTGGCCGCGGCATTGGCGAATTCCGGCGTCGGCGCTTCCACCACCGCAATGATCAGGCGTTCCTGATCGAACGCCTTGTCGAACGCCATGTCGCGCTTGCGCCAGTCCAGATCGGGCGAGATCAACTTGTTGATGTCGGTGTTGATCGAGAAATTTTGTGCGGCGTAATAGGCCGATCCGATCGCCAGCAGCACACCGACGACCACAGTCGCGAGAGCGAACCGGGTACAGAAGTTCACGATCGAGACGACAACTCTTGTCAGCACGCTTTGTCTTTCTATCTGGACGAGTCTCGCGCGGGCGTGGCGCGATACGGAGGGTTTGTGAACGCTTTAATCCGCGGCCGACGGCGGTGCGACCGAGATTCGGGCGAATGACACAAAACGAAGTGGCTTGATGGAAACGGCGCTCGTCCTGTTATCCGCGCGGGCGCGCCGGGTAAAGTGACGAACTGTTTAGAATGCAAGGTATTGCTTCAACTAAATCGCAGCCATCGTAAAGGTTTAGGACATTACCCAAGGCGAGAAACCATAATCCCGCCCGCGAGCAGGCCAATGAGGTATTTTTGCCACACCGACTTCGTCAAATACTTACCGGGACTGGATATGCCACTGATTATGGTACACATTTATCGCTTGTGTGATTTTCAAATGGACTTCGCCTCTCGTGCTTGACCGCCCGCGCCTCCTGGAAATCTATCTGGCTCAGCCGCGCGGATTTTGCGCAGGCGTAATCCGGGCCATCGAGATCGTGGAGCGGGCTCTCGCCCGCCATGGCGCACCCGTCTATGTCCGCCACGAGATCGTGCATAACAAGCACGTCGTCGAGGCCCTCAAGGTCAAGGGCGCCATCTTCGTCGATGAACTCTCCGAGGTACCCGACGGTGCCATGACCGTGTTCAGCGCCCACGGCGTCGCCCGCAGCGTCGAGGATGAGGCCAAGGCCCGCGCCTTGCCGGTGCTTGATGCAACTTGTCCGCTGGTTGCAAAGGTTCACAATCAGGGCAAACGTTACGTCGCGAAAGGCCGGACGGTCATCCTCATCGGTCACGCCGGCCATCCGGAGGTTGATGGAATTTTGGGACAGGTCCCCGGACCGCTGCATATCGTCCAGAGCATCGCCGACGTCGCCGCCATGACGGTTCCCATGGACGAACCGGTTGCCTACATCACCCAAACAACTCTGAGTGTAGACGACACACGCGACATCATTTCCGCGTTACATGCCAGATTTAGCGACATTCAAGGTCCGGATACCCGAGATATCTGCTATGCGACACAAAACCGCCAATCTGCAGTAAGACACCTCAGCCAGCTCGTGGATGTGGTGTTGGTCGTGGGTGCGGCCAACAGTTCCAACTCCAACCGTCTCCGTGAGATCGGGGCTGAGGCTGGTGTCGCGAGCTACCTCATCGCCGATGGCAGCCAGCTGAACCCTGAATGGTTGCAGGGTGCGCGCACTGTCGGCATCACAGCTGGTGCTTCGGCGCCAGAAGTGCTTGTAGACGACGTGATTGAAGCCTTGCGACGGATCGGACCGGTTTCGGTTTCGGTCTTGCCGGGCCCTGAAGAGACGATTGAATTCCGACTGCCCGCTGAACTGACCGCGGGTTGATCCCACCTTCTTCGCTGAAGATGCCCAGAGAGAAAATTGTAATGGCAATTCCGTTCTTCAAAGAAATCAAAATCGGCGGCTATCTGATGAAGCAGAAGCTGCTGGGCCGGAAGCGCTATCCGCTGGTGCTGATGCTGGAGCCGCTGTTCCGTTGCAACCTGGCCTGCGTCGGTTGCGGCAAGATCGATTATCCGAACGCGATCCTCAACCGCCGCATGTCGGCACAGGAGTGCTGGGACGCGGCCGAAGAGTGCGGCGCGCCGATGGTTGCGATCCCGGGCGGCGAGCCGCTGATCCATAAGGAGATCGGCGAGATCGTGCGCGGCCTGGTCGAGCGCAAGAAGTTCGTGTCGCTGTGCACCAATGCCCTGCTGCTCGAGAAGAAGCTCGATCTGTTCACGCCGTCGCCCTACCTGTTCTTCTCGGTGCATCTCGACGGCCTCAAGGACCATCACGACAAGGCCGTGTCGCAGGAAGGCGTGTTTGAGAAAGCCGTCTCCGCGATCAAGGCTGCCAAGGCGCGCGGCTTCTCGGTCAACGTCAATGCGACCATCTTCGACGGCCATGCCGCCGAGGATATCGCCAAGTTCCTCGACTACACCGTTGAGCTCGGCGTCGGCGTCTCGATGTCGCCCGGCTACGCCTATGAGCGCGCGCCGGATCAGGAGCACTTCCTGAACCGCACCAAGACCAAGAAGCTGTTCCGTGACGTCTTTGCCCTCGGCAAGGGCAAGAAGTGGAACATCATGCATTCCGGCCTGTTCCTGGACTTCCTCGCAGGCAACCAGGAATATGAGTGCAAGCCGTGGGGCATGCCGGCCCGCAACATCTTCGGTTGGCAGAAGCCCTGCTATCTGCTCGGTGAAGGCTATACGCAGACCTTCAAGGAGCTGATGGACACCACTGACTGGGACACCTACGGCACCGGCAAATACGAAAAGTGCGCCGACTGCATGGCCCATTGCGGCTATGAGCCGACCGCGGCCGACGAAGCCATCAGCAACCCATTCAAGGCGATGTGGGTGGCGATGCGCGGCGTCAAGACCACAGGCCCGATGGCGCCCGAGCTCGATCTGAGCAAGCAGCGCCCGGCGCAGTATGTGTTCTCGTCGGAAGTGCAGAAGCGCCTGTCGGACATCCGCAAGGAAGAAGCCGAGGCCGCCGCTGCCAAGGCAGCCGCGAAGGCCGCCAAAGCCGAAGCGTCGGCATCGACCGCCGCATAACACGACATTGTTCTAGTCATTAAAAAAAGGGCGCGATGCAGATCGCGCCCTTTTTGTCTCGATCATCGCGAGGCGGATGAGTGAAAGCCGTCGTCCGCTCTAAATGTTCACGCTTCTGCGGAAGCCAACCCGATCCGGCTGAGTAAAAAGCTGCGGCAATCCTGCAGGCTGCGCAGCGCGCGGTTGAAGTCGCGGCCGGTCGAGACCAGCGCACGGATCACGAAAGGATTTCGGGCAATGCCGCGCAGCACCTTGCGCAGGTCGACATCGCCATTCGGCTTGATCGCCGTGGTGGCAATCTCAGGCAATGCGCGATGGGCGGGATCGCTGACCACGCGCAGCGCTGCAAATGGCAATCCCGCCATGACGGCGAATTCAGCCGCGATGTGGCTTTCCATATCGACCGCCGAGGCGCCGAATTCCGAGCGGAGCGCGGCTTTGCCCGCCTGCCCCGTCACGACCTTCTCGACGCCGACCAGACCGCCGCGCACGACCGTCTGATTGCCGACGCCGGAGCCCGCCAGCAACTCCGCACTGAGCTGCTCGGAGGCCGACCAAATGCGGCCGGCAGCCACCACTTCTGTGGCCAGAACGACAGTGCCCGTCCGCAGCGCAGGATCGAGGCCGCCGGCGACCCCGAACGAAATTACGCCTCGGATACTGGTGCTATCGATCTCGGCAAGCAGGCTGCGGAGTTGGACCGGATCACTGGACGAGCAGATGACCGTCATGCCGGGGCCGGCCGCGATCTTGGCTTCCTGAACCAGGCCCGTCACGATCAGTACAGGCCGCGGATCGATCGACATCATCGAAGACGAAGTCGCCGCAGCTGAAACTACCCCAGTCGCCAAGATCACATTCCGACTCCGACCGTCCTGCTATTGGTGCTCTGCAAATTCCGGAACCGCGCCAACGCCCAGAGCGGAAAGAATTTCGAGTAACCATGATATCGCAGATAGAATACGCGCGGGAAGCCGGTGGCGGTGTAACGGGCCTCGTCCCACAGTCCTTTTTCGTTCTGTGTTGCCATTAAGTATCGTATTCCGCGATCCACGGCCGGATTATCCGCTTCACCGGCGGCCATGAGTGCGAGCAGCGCCCACGCCGTCTGAGACGACGTCGACGGCGCCGATTCGAATCCCTTGTAATCGAGACGGTAGCTGACGGCATCTTCGCCCCAGCCGCCATCCTCATTCTGGATCGCATACAACCAGCTGACCGCCTTACGCATGACCGGATCCTGGTGGGGAACGCCGGCGATGTTGAGCGCGCAAAGTACCGACCAGGTTCCGTAGATGTAGTTCAGGCCCCAGCGGCCATACCAGGAGCCCTCGGCGAGTTGGGTACGGCGAAGATAATCAACCGCGTCCGCCATCGGCTTGGAGGTCTCGACGGTATCCCCGAGCTGCGCGAGCATCGAAACGCAGCGCGCCGTGACATCCTCGGTCGGCGGATCGAGCAGCGCGCCGTGATCCGAGAACGGGATGTTGTTGAGGTATTCGTGGTTGTTATCGACGTCGAATGCCGCAAAGCCGCCATCGCTGCTCTGCATGCCGAGGATCCACTCCTTGGCGCGCGAAATCGCGGTGTCATAGTCCTTGCCGCCTGTCATTCGGCGGGCGCGGTCCATCGCCATCACCACCACGGCGGTGTCGTCGAGATCGGGATAATGCGCGTTGTTGTACTGGAACGCCCAGCCGCCCGGTCGCAGATTCGGGCGATTGGCGGCCCAGTCCCCCTTCACTTCGAGCTCCTGGCGCGGCACCAGCCAGTCGAGACCGCGCTTGGCCTGTACAAGGGTCTCTTCACCCCCCGCTTCCAGCATCGCATGGGCCGTCAGCGCGGTGTCCCACACCGGCGATACGCAAGGCTGGCAATAGGCCTCGTGGTCCTTGATCACCAGCAGCTTGTCGATGCCGCGGCGCTGCACGGCGCGCTTCGGATAGTCTTCGGGGTAACCGAGAATGTCATAGATCATCACGGCATTGGCCATCGGCGGGAAGATCGCGCCGACGCCGTCTTCGCCGTTCAGCCGCTCCTCGAAGAAAGCGATCGCCTTGTCGATGGCACTCTGGCGATACTTGGCAGGAAAATACGGCTCGGCAACACGCAGCAGGGCGTCGATCCCCGAGAAGAACGCGAACCACGCGCGGTTCTGATGCGGCGCACGTTCCAGCGTTCTGATCGAGCGCGGGTCCTGCAGGAACAACTCATCAACGCCGATGCCCTTCGGATTCTTCGCGCGCGCCTTTTTCGCCGCCAGCACGATCAAGGTCACCACGGTGGTGCGCGCCCAGTAGGACATCTTGTTGAGGTGGAACGGAAACCACGTCGGCAGATGCATGATCTCGACCGGCAGCACGGGAACGCTGCGCCAGCTGAGCACGCCGAACATGGACAGCAGGAACCGCGTAAAGACGTTGGCGCGAATGGCGCCGCCGCGTTCGAGCACGGCCTCCCGTGCCCGCTTCATATGCGGCGCATCGATATCGTCGCCGATCATTTTCAGCGCGAAGTAAGCCTTCACGGTAGCGCTCATGTCGAACGCGCCGTCATGCACCAATGGCCAACCGCCATGCGCACCCTGGATGCGGCGCAGATAATTGGCAATTTTGCCTTCCAGCTCAGCATCCACCGGTTCGGCCAGGAAATGCCGCATCAGCACATATTCGGCCGGGATCGTGGCATCGGCTTCCAGTTCGAACACCCAATGGCCATCGCTCTGCTGAAAGCTCTGCAGGCTCTGCTTGGCCGAAGCGATGCTGCTCTCCAGTTTCGCTTTGCCGGCGGTGAGTTCGGACGCGATCGAGGACATGATGTTCGAATGATCTCCGTGTTTGTTCGTGCGGTGTAGACGAGCTGAACCGTGGATCGGTTCAGCTCTTGCCCAACGCCAAATCGGCGGCGCGATCGCCGGAGCGGATCGAGCCCTCGATGGTGGCCGGCAGACCGGTATCGGTCCAGTCGCCCGCCAGAAACAGGTTCTTGAAATCGGTCCGCGTGCCCGGGCGCAAAGCGTTCTGCGCCGGCGTTGCGGCAAATGTCGCACGCCGCTCGCGCACGATCTGCCACGCCGGCAATGGCGCCGTAATGTTCGAGACTTGGCAGATCTCATCCCAGATCTGCTGCGCGAATTCTTCGCGTGGCAGTTTCACAAAGCGATCGCCATTGCTGATCGTGATCGACAAACGATTGTCGAAGGCAAACAGCCACTCGACGATACCACCGACGACGCCGATCAGCGGTGGCTGTCCGGCCGGCGGCAGATAATTAAAATGCGCATTGACGATGGCGCGGTACTCGGTCGGTGTCTTGATGCCCGGCAGCAGGTTCTTTGCCGACCATCCCGGCACCGCCATGATGACGACGTCGTTCGCGTCGAGCGTGATGACGTCGTCAGCACCGAACTGCAATTCGCCGACGCGATCGCCAGCCATCGCGTAGCCGCGCAATTCGTGACCGAAGTGAATCCCTGCGCCTTTGCTGCGCAATAGCTCAATGGCCGGCTCGACCAGGACATCGCTGAGGCCGGACCTCGCAATCAGCGGACGACACGCCTGCCCGCCTGCCAGCAGCGTTTCGCGCACGATGGCGCCGGCCAATCCGGCCGATCCCTCCGGCGGATCCACGTTCAACGCAGCCAGCAGCAGCGGCTGCACCAGACGGTCGTACAGCACGCCATCGCACTTGATCGTATCGCCGACGAGCTTGTCATTGCCCGCCCAGATGAGCGGCGACAACGCGAGATAATCGCCGACGCCGGTGTCAGGCACGCGGCGTGAGGCGTCGAACAGCCATGTCGGTATCCGGCCATCACCGAGATCGAGCCGCCAGCGTTTGCCGGATTTCAGATCGGCAAAATCGAACTGTGCACGCGCGGGGCCGACCAGCCCAGCTTCGGTGCCGATCGACTTGGCGTAATCGATCACATGGCGATTGCCCGACAGCACGAGGTGGTTGCCGTTGTCGATGATCAGCCCCGTTTGGGCGTCGAAATACGAGCGGCAGCGCCCCCCGGCCTGCTGTGTCGCTTCGTGCACCTGGACCTGATAGCCGGCGTTGCAGAGACGCACGGCTGCCGCGAGGCCGGATACACCGGCGCCAATGATATGAGCAGTTTTGGACATCAGATGATCGCGTATCGCAGCAGGATCGCTATCTTGGAGGCCTTGCCGAGACGAACGGGCTCGCGCGGCAGAGCAAAGCCGCGTTTCACCAGCAATTCCAGGATGGCGTGGTAGTATTTCGACATAATCCGTGGTGCGCGGACGGCGCGGCGCTTGTTGCGGGCCATGATCTTGTCGGATTCGATGAAGTGATCCTGCGCCCGGCGCACCAGTGGCGCGCATACCTTCGGCAGCGCTTTTTCCATCACCACCACCTGCGGATCGCTGGACGTGATGCCCGCGTGATACAGCAGTTCGCGCGGCAGATAGAGCCGGCCAAGCGTCGCATCTTCATCGATATCACGCAGGATGTTGGTGATCTGCAGCGCGCGGCCGAGGTGGTGGGCGAGCAGTATGCCCTCGTCGTCCGGCAAGCCAAACACCTTCACGGACAGCCGCCCGACGGCACTCGCCACGCGGTCGCAATAGAGATCGAAGGTCGCCTCGTCCGGCGCGCGGATATCGGCGGGGATATCCATCTCCATGCCATCGATGACGGCGAGATAGTCTTCCTTCCGCA
>SDZE01000211.1 GCA_004173095.1 Bradyrhizobiaceae bacterium | reverse complement strand
CCCCGGCCCTCCCCCGCGAGCGGGAGAAGCTACACCAGCACTTTGAGTGCCATTCCATTAGCCGAGACTGAAATGACCAAACCGCCGCGCGCCTTCGATCATGTCGAGACCTGGGTGTTCGACCTCGACAACACGTTGTATCCGCATCACGTCAATCTGTGGCAGCAGGTCGATGTCCGCATTCGCGATTTCGTGGCGAATTATCTCGGCATCTCGCCAGACGAAGCCTTCCGCATCCAGAAGGACTACTACAAGCGCTACGGCACCACGATGCGCGGCATGATGACGGAGCACAACATCAGCGCCGATGACTTCCTTGCCTATGTCCACGAGATCGACCACTCGCCGCTGGAGCCCAACCCGGAGATGGGCGCCGCCATCGCGCAGCTGCCCGGCCGCAAGCTGATCCTCACCAACGGCTCCGTCGCCCATGCCGGCGCCGTGCTGAACCGATTGGGCTTCGCCGACCAGTTCGAGGCGATCTTCGACATCATCGCGGCAGAACTGGAGCCGAAGCCGGCGCAGCGCACCTATGACAAATTTTTGCGCGATCACGGCGTCGATCCGACCAGATCCGCGATGTTCGAAGACCTGTCGCGCAACCTGGTGGTGCCGCACAGCCTCGGCATGACGACGGTCCTGATCGTGCCGGACGGCGCCAAGGACGTCATCCGCGAGGACTGGGAGCTGGAAGGCCGCGAGGATCCCTATGTGGATCACGTCACCGACGATCTGACCGGGTTTCTGGTCAAGATGAACGGAGCGCGGTGAGCCCCCTCACCCGGATCGCAAGAGCGATCCGACCTCTCCCCGGTGGGGAGAGGTGAAGAGAAGCGCCGTGGCCTGCGCCTCCTCGTCTCTCATTGCCATCGCCCGCGAAAGCGGGCGATGACAGGCGGATCGGTGTGCGACCAACCTTGACTCCTCACCCCCAAATCCCGACAAAAGCCCCAGAAACGCCTGCGGACTCTCCGCAAATCCGCACACAATCCGCAATCGACCCAAGGATCCCGCGATGTCGCTGACCGCCCTCGAATCCACCATCAATGCCGCCTTCGACGCGCGCGACAACGTCAATGCATCGACCAAGGGCGACGTGCGCGATGCCGTCGAGACTGCCCTGAACCTGCTCGACAAGGGCGAAGCCCGCGTCGCCACCCGTGGCGACGACGGCCAATGGACGGTCAATCAGTGGCTCAAGAAGGCGGTGTTGCTGTCATTCCGCCTCAACGACATGACCGCCATTGCCGGCGGACCCGGCGGCTCGTCGTGGTGGGACAAAGTGCCGTCAAAGTTCGACGGCTGGGGCGACAACAGCTTCCGCGACGCCGCTTTTCGCGCAGTGCCCGGCGCCATCGTGCGCAAGTCGGCCTTCATCGCCAAGAACGTCGTGCTGATGCCATCCTTCGTCAATCTCGGCGCCTATGTCGATGAGAGCACCATGATCGACACCTGGTCGACCGTGGGCTCCTGCGCCCAGATCGGCAAGCGCGTGCACATCTCCGGCGGCGTCGGCATCGGCGGCGTGCTGGAGCCGCTGCAGGCCGGCCCCGTGATCATCGAAGACGATTGCTTCATCGGCGCACGCTCGGAAGTGGCCGAAGGCGTCATCGTCCGCAAGGGTGCCGTGCTGGCCATGGGCGTATTCCTGGGCGCCTCGACCAAGATCGTCGATCGCGCCACCGGCGAGGTTTTCGTCGGCGAAGTGCCGGAATATGCCGTGCTGGTGCCGGGTAACCTGCCGGGCAAGCCGATGAACAATGGTGAGATGGGCCCCTCCACCGCCTGCGCCGTCATCGTCAAGCGCGTCGACGAGCGCACCCGCTCCAAGACCTCGATCAACGAGCTGCTGCGGGACTGAGCCGGTGGCAGATGTCGTCGCCATCGCTCAGGATCTGATCCGCTGTCCGTCGGTGACCCCGGCGGATGCCGGCGCGCTCGGCGTGCTGGAGCGACTGCTGGGCGATGCGGGGTTCACCCTGCATCGCGTCACCTTCAGCGAAGAGGGCAGCGCCGACATCGACAATCTCTATGCCCGGATCGGCACGGAGGCGCCGCATCTCTGCTTCGCCGGCCACACCGATGTGGTGCCGCCCGGCGACGAGACCGCGTGGTCGCACGGCGCCTTCGCCGGTGAGGTGAAGGACGGTTTGCTATACGGCCGCGGCGCGGTGGACATGAAGGGCGGCATCGCCGCAAGTGTCGCCGCGACGCTGGACTATCTTGCGGCCAACAACGGCGCACCAAAGGGCTCGATCTCTTTCCTGATCACCGGCGACGAAGAGGGTGTCGCCGTCAACGGCACCGTCAAGCTGCTGCAATGGGCCGCAGAGCGCGGCGAAACATTCGATCACTGCATCGTCGGCGAGCCCTCCAATGTCGAAGCGATGGGCGACACCATCAAGATCGGCCGCCGCGGCTCGCAATCGGGCACCTTGGTGGTGGAGGGCTTGCAGGGGCATGTCGCCTATCCGCATCGCGCCTCCAATCCGGTGCCGGATATCGCGGCGCTGATCGTAGCGCTGAGCGGTGATCCGCTCGATCGGGGCAATGCCCAGTTTCAGCCATCCAATCTCGAATTCACCTCGGTGGATGTCGGCAACACCGCCAGCAACGTCATCCCGGCACAAGCGAAGGCGAAGTTCAACATCCGCTTCAACGACCATCACACCCAGGAGACGCTGCGCGCGCTGATCGACGCGCGCGTGGCAGCGGCCGCCGGCAATCGCATCAAGGCGCATGTGGTGTGGGAGCCGAGCAATTCGGACTCCTTCGTCACCAAACCGGGTACCTTCACCGATACGGTGGTCGCGGCCATCGCCGATATCACCGGCCGCACACCGGATCTCAACACCGGCGGCGGCACGTCGGATGCGCGCTTCATCAAGAATTATTGCCCGGTGATCGAATTCGGTCTGGTCGGTCAGACCATGCACCAGATCGACGAGCGCACGCCCGTTGCCGATCTGGAGCAGCTCACAAAAATCTATCGCAATGTTCTCGATCGGTATTTCGCATGAGTGGACGTTGTCATGAGTGAAGGCATTCTGGTCCTCACCGCACTCGACAGCGAACTGGATGTCGCCCGCGCGCCAAACGGTTTTCGCGTGGTCTTCACCGGCGTCGGCAAGATCAACACCACCATCGCGACACTGCAGGCCATCGTCGCCGACAGGCCGCGTCTGATCGTGAATTACGGCACCGCCGGCAAGCTCAATACCGCGCTTAATGGCCTCGTCGAGGTCAGCGACGTGATCCAGCGCGACATGAATGCCGAGCCGCTGGCACCGCGCGGTACCACGCCCTATGCGCCGGAGCTCGATCGCCTGACCTCCGGCCGCGCTGGCGTCATCTGCGGCACCGGCGACAGTTTCGTCACGGCCACCGATCCGTGGCTGGTGGCGAACAAGGTCGACGTCGTCGACATGGAGCTGTTCGCCATCGCCCAGGTGGCGCTGCGCCACTCCATCTCCTGGCGCGCATTCAAGTTCATCACCGACGACGCCAATGATTTCGCGCACGAGCACTGGACGGCGAATGTCGCCAATGGCCAGGATCTATTCTGGGACGCGATGAAGGCCGTGATCGTCTAACCTTGCTTCACCTCTCCCCACCGGGGAGAGGTGGCGCGCGGGTGAGGGGGCTTCCAAAAGCGACATCACCCGCGGCTCCCCTCACCCGCCCGGCTTCGCCGGTCGACCTCTCCCCGGTGGGGAGAGGTGAAGAAGGAGTCGCCTCTCCTCAATAATCCACCTTCGCCAAATACAACCCATCCGGCGGCGCGACGATGCCGCAGGCTGCGCGATTTTTCGCTGCCAGCGCGGCGCTCATGTCGTCGGGCGTCCAGCGGCCGTGGCCGACCCAGAC
>SDZE01000304.1 GCA_004173095.1 Bradyrhizobiaceae bacterium | reverse complement strand
TCAGCAGGCGCAGCGCTTCCAGCACCGAGCGCTGACGCACAGCGCTCCGGCCAATGGCGCCGAACCGACATTCCTTGTTGACGATGCGTCCGTCGCGCGCGGCGACGGCAAAATGCACGAGGCCGACGGGCTTGCCCGGCGTCGCGCCGCCGGGGCCGGCGATGCCGGTGATCGACACCGCAAGATCGACATCGGCTTCCTCCAGCGCGCCGACCGCCATCTGGATCGCGGTCTCTTTGCTGACCGCGCCAAAACTCTCCAGCGTCGTCGCCTTGACGCCGAGCATCTTTCGCTTGGCGTCATTGGAATAGGTGACGAAGCCGCGATCGATCACGTCGGACGATCCGGGTATTTCAGTGAGTGCGCCGGCAACCAAGCCGCCGGTGCAGGATTCGGCGGTCGCGATGGTCAGCTTGCGGCTGCGGCAAAGGTCGAGCAGCGCGCGGGAAAGAGCTCTTGCGTCGCTGCCGGCCATGTCAGTCCACCCAGGGCAGGCGAATGGTGGCTGCAGCGGTTGCTGCGATGCCTTCCTCGCGGCCGGTAAAGCCGAGCCGTTCGCTGGTCGTCGCCTTGACCGCCACGCGCGACACCGGCACCCCGGAAATCTCGCTGATGCGCGCGCGCATCGCATCGCGCAACGGACCGATTTTCGGCCGCTCGCAGATCAGCGTCACTTCGAGATTGGCGATACGGCCCCCACGTGCGGTGACACGACCGACAGCATATTCCAGAAATTTGTCGGACGCGGCGCCCTTCCATTGCGGGTCGCTCGGCGGGAAGTGCGAGCCGATATCGCCGTCGGCCAGTGCGCCCAGAATCGCGTCCACCAGCGCATGCAGCCCGACATCGCCGTCGGAATGGGCGAGAAAGCCTCGCGTATGCGTCACACGCACGCCGCAAATCATCAGGTGATCACCATCGCCGAAAGCGTGCACGTCATAGCCCGTGCCCATGCGGATATCGCCGAGCGAGGCGGCGAGGCGGGCTTCTTCGCGGGAAAAGTCTTCGGGGGTCGTCAGCTTCATATTCGCAGGATCGCCTTCAAAAGTTGCCACGGTCAATCCCGCCCATTCGGCGAGTGCGGCATCGTCGGTGAAATCGTCACGCCCTTCGGCCGCAGCACGACGATGCGCTGCAAGGATGACATCGAAACGAAAGGCCTGAGGCGTCTGCGCGATGCGCAATCGCGCGCGGTCGGGCGTCGCCGCCACATGACCATTGTCATCCACGACCTTGATCGTATCGACCACAGGCGCCACGGGCACTGCAGCGCCGGTGAGTTGCGCAGCCGCAATGGCGCGCTCAATGACGGCTGGCGACACGAAAGGGCGGGCGGCGTCGTGAATCAGGACGATGTCCGGGCTCTGATCGGCCAAAGCTTCAAGACCGGCATGAACCGATGCCTGCCGGGTTGCGCCGCCATTTGCAGGAGGTTGATACCGCAAGCCGGCAACCGCATCGTTGAACAGAGCCACGTCGTCTGGATTGGTGATCGGCTGTACTGCCATGATCTGCGTGTGGGTGCAGAACGGCTCCATGGCGCGTGCAATCACGGGGCGGCCGCCAATGGTGCGATATTGTTTCGGTCCGCCACCTCCTGCGCGCAGGCCGCGGCCGGCAGCAACGATAATGGCGGCTGTTTTGGGTGATTTTGTCATCAGCGTCAGGTGATTAAGAGGTAAGCGTCAGTCGCAAAGCCCATAGCACGACCGTATCGGAAAGCAGCAGGATTCACGCGCGTGACGCATTTCAGTGCATTGCTGCACTGCACTTGCAAATGCAATGGACTTGGCTAATGTGTAGGCATGAATATTGACTGCACAACAAATGTGCGCATACTGGGCCGCACTGCCGCAACGCCGCGGAAAAGAGCAGGACACGCACGTCTGTGAACCCCGACACAGCATACGCCAAGCCGTTGAAGATTGGTGACGTCGAAATCGCCAACCGGGTCGTGCTTGCGCCCATGTCGGGCATCACCGACGCGCCATTCCGCCGCCTGACCGCTGAGCTTGGTGCCGGCCTGGTGGTGTCGGAAATGACCGCGAGCGACGATCTCGTGAACGGCCGCCCGATGTCCGTACTGCGCTGTGAGGCCACCGGCATTGGACCCCACGTGGTGCAACTGGCCGGCTGCCAGGCGCATTGGATGGCCGAAGGCGCGCGCATCGCTGAAGGCGGCGGCGCCGACATCATCGATATCAACATGGGATGTCCGGCGCGCCACGTGACCGGCGGACAGTCCGGTTCGGCGCTGATGCGCGATCTCGATCACGCGCTGACTTTGATCGAAGCGACGATTGCCGCCGTCACCGTACCGGTGACGTTGAAGATGCGTCTAGGCTGGGACGATCGCTCGCTCAACGCGCCCGAACTCGCACGCCGTGCGGAGCAGGCCGGCGTGCAGCTGATTACCGTGCATGGCCGCACCCGTTGCCAGTTCTACAAGGGCGATGCCGATTGGGACGCCGTGCGTCCGGTCGCCGACGCCGTCACCGTGCCCGTCGTGGTCAATGGCGATATCACCTCCTACGATCAGGCCGTCAGCGCTCTGGAAGCGTCCGGGGCCGATGCGGTGATGGTCGGCCGCGGCGCCTATGGCCAACCATGGTTGCCCGGCCAGATCGGGCGCCAGCTCGAAACCGGCATCGCGGAAGCCGCGCCGTCGCTGCAGCAGCAGCTCGCTTATATCGGCTCGCTTTATGACGATGTCTGTCGCCACTACGGTCTGCGCGTCGGTCTGCGGCATGCGCGAAAGCATCTCGGCTGGGCGCTCGACGTCGCCGCGGCCACATCGGGCGCGTCTGCGCAAAAGCTCAAAACCTGGCGCGCCAAAATTCTCACCTCCGAGGATCCGTCCGGCGTGCAACGCGCGCTGAATGAAGCCTTCGACGATTTTGCATGGAGTGCCGCCGCATGAGCGCCGCAGACTATCGCCGCCCGGCCCCGGCAGACAGCGAGGCCATCCTCAACGCTCTGCCACATGCGATTCTTGTCATTGCGCCCGACGGCAAGATCGTCGATGCCAATATGGCTGCGGAATCGTTTTTCGATATTTCCGCGCAGTTTCTGCGCCGGCAGTCGTTGAAGGAGCTGGTGCCGTTCGGAAGCCCGCTGCTGGCACTGATCGATCAGGTCCGCGCCGCCAATTCAGCAGTCAACGAGTACAAGGTCGATCTCGGCACGCCGCGCATTGGTGGCGACCGTCAGGTCGACCTGCATGTGGCGCCACTTACCGAGCGTCCCGGTCATATCGTGGTGATGCTGCAGGAGCGCACCATCGCCGACAAGATGGACCGCCAGCTCACCCATCGCAGCGCCGCCCGCTCGGTGATCGCGCTGGCCGCCATGCTGGCGCATGAGATTAAAAATCCGCTCAGTGGCATCCGTGGTGCCGCGCAGTTGCTCGAGCAACAGGCTTCCGCCGAAGATCGCATGCTGACGCGCCTGATTACCGACGAGGCAGACCGCATCGTGACGTTGGTCGATCGCATGGAGGTGTTCGGCGACGAGCGCCCGGTGGCGCGCGGCGCGGTCAACATTCACTCGGTGCTCGATCACGTGAAGCGGCTGGCGCAGTCCGGCTTTGCGCGCAACATCCGCTTCATCGAGGATTACGACCCGTCGCTGCCGCCGGTGCTGGCCAATCAGGATCAACTGATTCAGGTCTTCCTCAATCTGGTGAAGAACGCCGCCGAGGCCATCGTCGATCTCGGATCCGATGGTGAGATCCAGCTCACCACCGCCTTCCGTCCGGGCGTCCGTCTTTCAATTCCCGGCAAGAAATCGCGCGTGTCGCTGCCGTTGGAATTCTGCGTCAAGGACAATGGCCCCGGCGTGCCCGAGGACCTGATGCCGAATCTGTTCGATCCGTTCGTGACCACGAAGCCGACCGGAAGCGGCCTGGGACTTGCATTGGTTGCGAAGATCATCGGCGATCACGGCGGCATCATCGAGTGCGAATCCCAACCACGAAAGACCACCTTCCGCGTGCTGTTGCCGATGTTCAATCCAGCCAAGAATTTTGACAACAACCCCACAGATCCAAGCAGGGACGATGCGAGCGCATCATCCAGCTCGCAGACTTAAGTAGAGGACTGACCATGCCTGCAGGAAGTATTCTGGTAGCGGATGACGATACGGCGATCCGCACGGTCCTCAATCAGGCGCTGTCGCGCGCGGGATACGAGGTGCGGCTCACCGGCAATGCCGCCACGCTGTGGCGCTGGGTCAGCCAGGGCGAGGGCGATCTCGTCATCACCGACGTGGTGATGCCCGACGAAAACGCCTTCGACCTATTGCCG
The DNA here is from genome assembly GCA_004173095.1 of Bradyrhizobiaceae bacterium. GTDB lineage: Bacteria > Pseudomonadota > Alphaproteobacteria > Rhizobiales > Xanthobacteraceae > Tardiphaga. Next base: position 12,253 of record SDZE01000304.1, on the reverse strand, counting down.
CGGATCAAGAAGATGCGCCCCAATCTGCCGGTCATCGTAATGAGCGCGCAGAACACATTCATGACCGCGATTCGTGCCTCCGAGCGCGGCGCCTACGAATATCTGCCGAAGCCGTTCGACCTCAAGGAGCTGATCGCCATCGTCGGCCGCGCGTTGGCCGAGCCCAAGGAGCGAGTCGCCAGCAATGACGACGACGGCGAGTTCGACTCGATCCCGTTGGTCGGCCGATCCCCGGCGATGCAGGAAATCTACCGCGTCCTCGCGCGATTGATGCAGACCGATCTGACGGTCATGATCTCCGGCGAATCCGGCACCGGCAAGGAGCTGGTCGCCCGCGCGCTGCATGATTACGGCAAGCGCAAAAACGGGCCGTTCGTCGCGGTCAACATGGCGGCGATCCCGCGCGATTTGATTGAGTCCGAACTGTTCGGCCATGAGCGCGGGGCGTTCACAGGCGCCAATGCCCGCGCCACCGGCCGATTCGAGCAGGCCGAAGGCGGCACGTTGTTTCTCGACGAAATCGGCGACATGCCGATGGAGGCGCAGACCCGCCTGCTGCGCGTGCTGCAGCAGGGTGAATACACCACCGTCGGCGGTCGCACGCCGATCAAGACCGACGTCCGCATCGTTGCGGCGTCCAACAAGGATCTCCGCATCCTGATCCAGCAGGGTCTGTTCCGCGAAGATCTGTTCTTCCGCCTCAATGTCGTGCCGCTACGGCTGCCACCGTTGCGCGAGCGCATCGAGGATCTGCCGGACCTGATCCGGCACTTCTTTGCGCTGGCCGAAAAGGATGGCCTGCCGCCGAAGAAGCTCGACGCCCTCGCGCTCGAGCGCATGAAGCAGCATCGCTGGCCGGGCAATGTGCGCGAGCTCGAAAATCTCGCCCGCCGTCTGGCCGCGTTGTATCCGCAGGACGTCATCACCGGCCATGTCATAGACGGCGAGCTTGCGCCGCCTGCCGTGGTTTCGGGTGGTAACGCGCCAACCACCGTCGATAATCTGGGTGGAGCCGTGGAGGTCTATCTGTCCTCGCACTTCTCCGGCTTCCCGAACGGCGTGCCGCCGCCGGGCCTATACCACCGGATCCTGCGCGAGATCGAGGTGCCGCTGCTGACCGCGGCACTGGCAGCTACCCGCGGCAACCAGATCCGCGCCGCCGATCTGCTTGGTCTCAACCGCAACACACTGCGCAAGAAGATCCGCGACCTCGATATCCAGGTGTATCGAACCGGCGGCTGAGCCCGAATCTCAACGACTCATGGTTCGGACGCGTGCATGCGCGTCCGAACCATCAGGCTGCCGCCCCATGCTTTGCCTGATCACCATCTTGCGAGACGCGCGCTCGCGGGACGGGGCGGAGTCCCGGCTTTTCATCGTCTATCCGCTGAAATCGAGCCCCCAGCGCAATCCGCAGCTATCGCACGCCGCGGATTTGTCGTAATTGAGCAACATTGTTGTATGATTGCATCAGTCCGCAGCAGGTCCCCCTGCTGCCGCAACTCGGCACGCTCAGCAAAAAATCCGGAATGACGAACGCAGAGACGTCGGCCCCCATCTTCGAACCATCGGTATTCGAGTCGCGCAGGCCACTGCGGCGGCTCTTCGTACCTGTGGCCGTGGGCATGGCGCTGCTCTCAGCCTGTTTCACCTTTCTGGTCCTCAATGGCCTGACGCCGTTGGCGCCGACCCATCTGGTGGTCGTCTCGTTCCTCCTGATCAACGCCGCCACGATCCTGCTCTTGGTGCTGATCATCGCCCGCGAGATCTGGAAAGTCGTGCAGGCGCGCCGGAGGGGCAGGGCGGCAGCCCGGCTTCATGTGCAGGTGGTCAGTCTGTTCTCGGTGATCGCCGTGCTGCCGGCGGTGCTGGTGTCGATCGTTGCCAATGTCACCCTCGACCGCGGCCTCGACAGGCTATTCTCCGGCCCGACCAAGGCGGTCATCGGCAATTCCATGACGGTGGCGCGCGCCTATGTGAATGAGCATGCGCAACTGATCGGTGGCGACATTCTCGGCATGGCCGACGATCTCGCGCGCATCCAGCCGCTGTTCTACCAGGATCGCGGCACCTTCCGCTCGCTCATGCTGGCCAATGCCAAGGCGCGCAACCTGCCGGGCGCGATGCTGATCGACAAGGATCGCAATGTCATCGAGCCCGATCTGCCGGGGGTAAAGCCGGAATTCGAGACGCCACCGGCCGACTTTCTGGTCAATGTCGGCAATAGCGAGCCGGCCATCACCATCATCCCCGACGGCAATTATGTTGCTGCGGTGATCAAGCTGCGCGCGTTCGACAATCTGTATCTCTATGTCGCGCGCAAACTGGATGCGCGGGTGGTCGCGCAGATGGCGCAGACCCAGGCCAGTGTGGCCGACTACACCGAGCTGGAGTCGCGCCGGCTCGGTATCCAGATCGCCTTCGGACTGATGTTCACCGTCATTGCGCTGACGGTTTTGATGTCGGCAGTGCTGATCGGCCTGAATTTCTCGAACTGGCTGGTGGCGCCGATCCGCCGGCTCGTCAGTGCCGCCAACATGGTCTCGACCGGCGACCTGCATGTCCAGGTGCCGGTGATCCAGTCGGAAGGCGATCTCGCCCATCTCGGTGAAACCTTCAACAAGATGACCTCGGAGCTGCGTACCCAGCGCGACGAACTTGTCTCGGCCTCTGACGTCATCGACAGCCGCCGTCGTTTCATCGAGGCGGTCCTGTCATCCGCCAGCGCTGGCATCATCGGCGTCGATGGTTCGAACGTCATCGGCATCCTCAACCGTTCCGCCGAGAAGCTGGTCGGTCATTCCGAATCGGAAGTGCTCGGCCATCCGCTGCACGAGATCATTCCCGAACTCGACGAGCTGATGCAGAATGCCCGCGAAAGTTCGCAGCGGCTGGTGCAGGGCCAGATCACCATCGATCGGGAGGGCCGCGAGCGCAATCTGTCGGTTCGCATATCGGCCGAGCAGACCAGCCAGTCACGCGACAGCTACATTATCACTCTCGACGACATCACCGATCTGGTGTCGGCGCAGCGCACCTCTGCCTGGGCCGACGTTGCCCGCCGCATCGCGCATGAGATCAAGAACCCGCTGACGCCGATCCAGCTCTCGGCCGAGCGCATCAAGCGCAAGTTCGGTAAGGTCATCACTGAAGACAAGCAGATCTTCGAACAGTGCACCGACACTATCGTGCGTCAGGTCGAGGATATCCGCCGCATGGTGGACGAGTTCTCGCGCTTCGCGCGGATGCCGAAGCCGGTGATTGAAGGCGAGGATGTCGCCGACACCGTGCGCCAGGCCGTCTTCCTGATGCGGGTCGGTCATCCCGAAATCGACCTCAACGCCGAAATCAAAGAAGAGCCACTGAAGGCAAAATTCGATCGGCGGCTGATCTCGCAGGCACTCACCAACATCATCAAGAATGCGACCGAAGCGATCGAGGCCGTGCCGCAAGAGGAACTCGGCAAAGGCCGCATTGACGTCACAGCGTTCAGCGAGAACGGCCAGGTCGTGATCGACGTCGTCGATAACGGCATCGGGTTGCCGGCCACCAATCGCTCGCGGTTGCTGGAGCCCTATGTGACGACGCGCGAGAAAGGCACCGGCCTCGGCCTCGCGATCGTCGGCAAGGTGCTCGAGGATCACGGCGGTGGCATCGAACTCGGCGATGCCGCGAGCATCCGGCCGGGCCAGCGCGGCGCCTGGATGCGCCTGCGTTTTGCAATCTCCGGACAGAAGCCCGACGCGGAGACGGCCGTCGCGAAGGCCGCCGCCGACCAACAACCGAAGATCGAAGCCGTTACCGGCAGTTGAACAGAAGAAACGTGACCAGGATTTTTTGAGCCATGGCAAATGACATTCTGATTGTCGATGACGAAGCCGATATCCGCGATCTCGTTGCGGGTATTCTGGAAGACGAGGGATTCTCCACCCGCACGGCGCGCGACAGCGACAGTGCGCTCGGCGAAATATCGAACCGGCGTCCCAATCTGGTCTTTCTTGATATCTGGCTGCAGGGCAGCAAGCTCGACGGGTTGCAGCTGCTGGAGCAGGTCAAGAAAGACAATCCGGATCTGCCGGTGGTCATGATCTCCGGTCACGGCAATATCGAAACCGCCGTCGCGGCCATCAAGCGCGGCGCGTATGACTTCATCGAGAAGCCTTTCAAGGCCGATCGCCTCATTTTGGTCGCCACCCGGGCGCTGGAGACATCGCGTCTCAAGCGCGAGGTGCGCGAGCTCAAGCAGATTTCACCGATCGCCAGCAAGCTCACCGGCCGCTCCGCCGCCATGAACCAGCTGCGCCAGACCATCGATCGCGCCGCCAAGGCCAACAGCCGCATTCTCATCGTCGGTCCCTCCGGCGCCGGCAAGGAGCTCGCCGCGCGCACGCTGCATGCGGCGTCGTCGCGCGCCAATGGTCCGTTCGTCGTCATCAATGCCGCGGCGATCACGCCCGAACGCATGGAACTGGAGCTGTTCGGCACCGAGCAGAACGATGCAGATCAGCAGCGTAAGGCCGGCGCGCTGGAAGAAGCCCATGGCGGCACGCTCTTCATCGACGAAATCGGCGATCTGCCGCGCGAGACCCAGAACAAGATTCTGCGCGTGCTGGTCGATCAGACCTTCATGCGGGCAGGGGGCACCACCAAGGTCAGCGTCGATGTCCGCATCATCTCGTCCACAGCGCGCAATCTCGAAGAGGAAATCGCGGCCGGCACGTTCCGCGAGGACCTCTATCACCGCCTTTCGGTGGTGCCGATCCGCGTCCCGCCACTGTCCGAACATCGCGAGGACATCCCCGAACTGATCGAATTTTTTATGGAGCAGATCTCGGCCAATACCGGCTTGCCGCGTCGGCAGATTGGTCAGGACGCGATGGCAGTGCTGCAGTCCCATGTCTGGCCCGGCAATGTCCGCCAGCTCCGCAACAATGTGGAACGCGTGATGATCCTGGCCGGCGGCGGGCCGGAGGTGATCATCACCGCCGACATGCTGCCGCAGGATGTCGGCTCCATGGTGCCGTCGATGCCGACCTCCAACAATGGCGAGCACATCATGGGCTTGCCATTGCGCGAGGCTCGCGAGGTGTTCGAGCGCGATTATCTGATTGCGCAGATCAGCCGTTTCTCGGGCAATATCTCGCGTACCGCAGAGTTTGTCGGCATGGAGCGCTCGGCTTTGCATCGCAAGCTCAAGGCGCTCGGCGTCGGGTGACCGCGCTTGATATCTGATGTTATAACTTTGTCATGCCCGGCGCATGCCGGGTATCCACGCCTTCGCCGCCAGCACCGAAGACGTGGATGGCCGGGACAAGCCCTGCCATGACGACCTGAAAACTTGCAACCGGAATCCGACCCATGTCGCGCATTGCCTATGTCAACGGTCGCTACGACAATCTGAGCGACGCTGCCGTGAACGTCGAAGACCGCGGCTACCAGTTTGCCGATGGCGTCTATGAGGTCTGCGAGATCGTCGGCGGCAAGATGGTCGATTTCCCGCGCCACATGACGCGGCTGGAGCGCTCGCTGCGAGAACTCCGCATCGCCATGCCGATGGCGCTGACCTCGCTGAAGGTCATCATGCAGGAAGTCGTGCGCCGCAATCGTATCAGCTACGGCATCGTCTATCTGCAGGTCACCCGCGGCGTCGCCCATCGCGATCACGGATTTCCATCCCCCGAGGTGAAGCCGAGCGTGGTGGTCACCGCTAAATCGCTGAACTTCACCAAGAATCAGGCGGCTGCCGAACGCGGCGTCAAGGTCATCACCACCGCGGAAAACCGCTGGCCGCGCGTCGATATCAAAAGCGTCGGCCTGCTGCCGAACGTGCTCGCCCGTCAGGAAGCCCGTGACAAGGGCGCGTACGAAGCCTGGTATGTGGACGCCGACGGCTTCGTCACCGAAGGCGCGTCCTGCAATGCCTGGATCATCACCAAAGACGGCCGCGTGATCACCAAGAGCGCCGACCGGGGCATCCTGTCGGGCATCACCCGCGCGGTCCTGGTCGAGGTCCTGGCCTCGCTGCAGCTCAAGCTGGAAGAGCGGAACTTCACGCCCGATGAGGCCGCCTCGGCCGCAGAAGCGTTCGTGTCCTCGGCAAGCCAGATCGTCATGCCGGTTATCGCCATTGATGGAAAATCCATTGGCAACGGTAAGCCGGGGCCGACCGCGCTTCGCTTGCGCGATGAGTTCCATAAATTCGCGCACATTGGGTAATGTTTGCCGCATTCGGAGGCATGATTTCCGTGTGGCGGCTTGCCTTCACACGCTGTCTGCCGTCTAATTGACGCACCGGCGCTTCGAGGGGGATCTTTGAGCGTTTTGGTGGTTGGGCGAGGCTCCAAAGAGGGCCGGCCGGACGCAATAAAAGCAACAAAACAGACACAACAGACTGTGGGATAAGAAAATGGCGGCAGACCGCGCACAAAATCTACAGGACACCTTCCTCAACCACGTTCGCAAGACCAAGACGCCCTTGACGATCTTTCTCGTGAACGGTGTCAAACTGCAGGGAATCGTCACCTGGTTCGATAATTTCTGTCTTCTGCTCCGGCGTGATGGGCACTCCCAGCTGGTGTACAAGCACGCGATCTCGACCATCATGCCGGGCGCGCCGATCCAGCTATTTGAGGGCGGCGAGGAGGCCTAGCACTTGTCCCGGACGCGATGCGATACGAAGTATTGCTTTGCAGAGCCGGGACCGTATCAAGCACCGGCGCCCACGATGGTCCGGTTCTGCGGAGCAGTGTTTTGATGCTGCGCCGCGTCCGGGACACGAACACCTAACGCTGAGAGACGCTTGATTGGAATTTCGTAGCTTCGAAGGCAATGCTGCCGACCGTCCCACGGCCGGCAGCGAAACCACCGGCCGCGTTCTCGTGGTCGGTCCCTATCTGCGCGAACGGCGCGGCAACGCCGAGGCGTCGGCCTATGCTCATGTTCGCGACACAGATGCCCGGCTGGAAGAAGCGGTCGGTCTGGCGCGGGCCATCGATCTCGAGGTGATCGAGGCCATTGCCGCACCACTGAGCCAGATCCGTCCGGCCACCTATCTCGGCAAGGGCAAGGTCGAGGAGCTCTCCGGCGTGATCGCCGCGAACGAGATCGGCATCGTGGTGATGGACTGCGCACTGTCGCCGATCCAGCAACGCAATCTCGAAAAGGAATTGAAGGCCAAGGTGCTCGACCGCACCGGGCTCATTCTCGAAATTTTCGGCCGTCGTGCCAAGACCAAGGAAGGCACGCTGCAGGTCGAACTGGCGCATTTGAACTATCAACGCAGCCGGCTGGTGCGGTCTTGGACCCATCTGGAGCGGCAGCGCGGCGGCTTCGGCTTCATGGGCGGCCCCGGCGAAACCCAGATCGAAGCCGACCGCCGCATGATCGGCGACCGCATCGCGCGGCTCGAGGCCGATCTGAAGAAAGTCCAGGCCACGCGACGTCTGCACCGTGCTGGCCGCCAGCGCGTGCCGTATCGCGTCGTGGCGCTGGTCGGCTACACCAATGCCGGCAAATCGACGCTGTTCAATCGCCTGACCCGCGCCGATGTGCAGGCGGAGGACATGCTGTTCGCAACCCTCGATCCGACCTTGCGCGCGCTGACGCTGCCGCATGGCGGCAAGGCGATGCTGTCCGACACCGTCGGCTTCATCTCAAACTTGCCGACGCAGCTGGTCGCCGCGTTTCGCGCCACGCTGGAAGAGGTGCTCGAAGCCGACATCATCCTGCATGTCCGCGACATCTCGCATGAAGATGCCGAGGCGCAGCAGAGCGACGTCGACAATGTGTTGCGCCAGCTTGGCATCGACGTCGAGGCCGGCGCGCAGATTCTCGAAGTCTGGAACAAGATCGACCGTTTCGCGCCGGAGGAGCGCGACAACCTCGCCAATATCGCCGCGCGGCGGCCGGAGGAAAGCCCGGTGTTCATGGTTTCGGCCGTGACGGGCGAGGGCGTCGATACCTTGCTCACGGCCATCGAGGATCGCCTCGCTGCCGCCCGCATCACGCTTGACCTCTCCATCGACGCCGCCGACGGCGCCGGCATCAGCTGGCTGCATCGCAATGCCGAAGTGCTGGTGAAGGAGCTGCATGACGGTCATTTCGACATGGTCGTCCGCGTCGACGAAACCAAGCGCGATGTCGTCATCGATCGCTTCAAGGCCGTGCTGCACGCGGCGGAGCAATAGCCTCTTAGTCTTCACCTCTCCCCTCCGGGGAGAGGTCGCCGCATCTTTGCGGCGGGTGAGGGGGCTGCGCTCCGCAACAACCGTTCCTAACCCCTCACCCGATTGGCCCGTCGATGCTTCGCATCGACAGGCCGCTCGACCTCTCCCTACGGGAGAGGTGCCTGAGCGCCATCGCTTGCACGAGCTACACTTTCCCCTTCGCCTCGTTCCACAGCGCGTCCATCTCTTCCAGCGACGCTTCCTCCAGCGTACGCCCCTTGGCCTTCAACGCCTGCTCGATATAGCCGAACCGCTTTTCGAATTTCACATTGGTGCCGCGCAGCGCCAGTTCCGGATCGGCCTTCACGTGGCGGGCGAGATTGACGAGGGCAAACATGAGGTCGCCGGTTTCTTCCGCGATGTGATCGGGATCGCCGCGCTCCAGTGCCGCTTCGATCTCGTCGGCTTCCTCGCGAATTTTGGCCAACACCGCGCGCGGGTCGTTCCAGTCGAAGCCCACCGTCGACGCCTTTGCCTGCAGTGCGAGCGCCTGCGCCAGGGCGGGCTGGCTGGCCTTGACGCTGGCCAGCAGCGAGGAGGGCGGCACCAACTCGGTGCCCCGGCGCGCCGCGCGCTCGGCCTTCTCCACGGCCTTGATACGGTCCCAGACGCCTTTCACATGCCCCGGGGTGAGGTTGCCGTTTGCGTCGGCGAACACATGCGGATGGCGGCGGATCATCTTCTTGGTGATCGCCGTCACCACGTCGCCGAAATCGAATTGGCCCTGCTCCGACGCCATCTGGGCATGAAACACGACCTGCAGCAGCAGATCGCCAAGCTCCTCGCAGAGATCGTCGAGATCGCCGCGCGCAATCGCGTCCACGACCTCATAGGCTTCCTCGATCGTGTAGGGCGCGATGCTGGCAAAATCCTGTTCGAGATCCCATGGGCATCCCGTCACCGGCGTGCGCAGCGCGGCCATGATCTCGATCAGGCGGGAGATGTCGCGGGAAGGGGTCATGAGCGCTCCGACGGGTTACGGCTTCGCCTAACCCGCCCGCCGGCACGGCGCAACTTTCCCCACAACGCAGGGGGTGGTATGGCCACCCCATGACGGACAATCACGCCAACCAAACCGCTCTCGTGCTGTTCTCCGGCGGCCAGGATTCCGCGACCTGCCTCGCCTGGGCGTTGTCGCGCTTCGCCCGCGTCGAGACCATCGGTTTCGCCTATGGCCAGCGCCACGCGGTCGAACTCGACAGCCGGGCCAAACTGATCGACGGCATGAAGGCCATCGATCCGGCCTGGGCCGGCAAGATCGGCGACAGCCACACCCTCGATATTCCGACCCTCGCGGCCATTTCCGACACCGCGCTGACCCGTGACGTCGCCATTACCATGGGCGCCGACGGATTGCCGAACACCTTCGTTCCCGGCCGCAATCTCGTCTTCCTCACCTTCGCCGCCGCGTTGGCTTATCGGCGGGGGATCACCGACATCGTCGGCGGCATGTGCGAGACCGATTATTCCGGCTATCCCGATTGCCGCGATGACACGATCAAGGCGCTCAACCAGGCGCTCAATCTCGGCATGGCCAGGACTTTCCAGCTGCACACCCCGCTGATGTGGCTCGACAAGGCCGCGACCTGGGGGCTGGCCGATCAGCTCGGCGGCGCCGCGCTGATCGATCTGATCCGGGAGCACTCCCACACCTGTTATCTCGGCGAACGCGGCGCGCTGCATGACTGGGGCTATGGCTGCGGCCAATGTCCGGCCTGCGAATTGCGGGCAAAAGGCTGGCGCGGGTTTAAGGCGACGGCAGTTTAACCAGAATACGGTCACAGCCGGGTCCGACCTGGCCACCCATCTTGCCGCAAGCAAGGAAGGTGCCCGGCTCAGGCCGGGCATAACAGCGCCTGTGGCACAGCGCGACATTCCGTCGCAAATTACCCGCTCGACATGGCGCGACTCAGCTAAGCCTCGTCCATGGGGAAACTGCTGCAGCGAGTACTGGCGCTACCGACGATCGCGATCGTCGCTGCGCTGCTCTTTGCGCCGAACCAAGCGTCGGCCGCCAACGGCGCCTATGCGGTGGACGCCGCCGACATCTCCGATCTCGGCTCCTGCAAGGTCGAGAGCTGGTACTCCATGGCGACGAACACCGACTTCGCGGCGGTCGCCAATCCGTCCTGCGTGGTCGATCTCGGAAAACCCGTCGAGCTCAGCGCACTGACGAATTACAGCCGCTCGGGCGGCGACTATTCGACCACCATCGCGCCCAAGGCCAAGTATAATTTCGAGCCGACCGGGATCGGCAAATTCGGCGTCTCAGTGCTCGGCAGCGCCACCTTCGATGCCGTCACCGGCCAGAACACAGCGTTCTTTGCCGAGATTCCTGCGACTTATCGCTTCTCCGAAACCACGCGCATCAACCTCAATGCCGGCTGGCTGTGGGACCGCGTCAACGATTGGCATTATCTGACATACGGCATCGGCTTCGACTGGAAGTTCACCGACACGCTGCAATATACGATCGAAGTTTACGGGCAGGCGGGCCGGGCCGATATCCCGAGCGTGGTCCGGCCACGGCTGCAGACCGGCATCCGCTATCGGCCCAACGAAATCTTCTCGGTCGATCTCATCTATGGCCGCAACATCGCCGGCGAGGACTCCAACTGGATCACCATCGGAACCACGATCCGCTTCCCGCCGGAAGGCGGCAGCAGCGGCCGCAATCCGCATTTGTAGTGTCTTGTCCCGGACGTGATGCGGCATCTTTGTGCCGCATCACAGAGCCAGGACCGTTGCGAGCGTTGGAGTTTTGAATGGTCCCGGCTCTGCGGAGCAGCGCAAGAGCGCCGCACCGCGTCCGGGACAAACAGGACTTAAGCCGCGAACGACTGCCGCACCGCCTCCGCATCGGCAGCACTCAGCCCCACCAACGGCGGGCGGACGCGCATCCAGCCGTCATTGCCGTATTGCCGTGCCAGCAACACTTTGAGCGACGGCAGCTGCGCATAGGTCGAGACCGCGTTGCGGCCTGCGACAATGCGCTCCTGCGCGGCCGCGACCTCGGCTGCCTTGGCCGGATCGGCAAAACCATTGAACACGGTCGCGAGATCGCCGCCGACCAGATTTGAGGTCGCTGTGATGCAGCCGGCGCCGCCCATCGGCAGCAACTTGATCATCAAGGGGTCGGCGCCCACCAGCACCGAGAAGCCGGGGAAGCGTTCGACGATAGCGCTCATATTGGCAAAGTCGCCGGACGAGTCCTTGATGCCGACGATGGTCTCCGGGAAGCGCTTGATCAGCCGGTCGATGACGTCGAGCGAGATCGGCACTGCCGACATTTGCGGGATATGATAGAGCACGACCCGCAGGCGCGGATCGTTGATCCGCTCGATGATCGCCGTATAGGCATCGACGATGCCGTCATCGGAGACGCCCTTGTAATAGTAGGGCGGCAGCATCACCACGCTGTTGGCGCCGTGGGCTAGCGCGTGCTGGGTCAGTTCCACCGTCTCCATAATCGATGCGACGCCAGTGCCCGGCAGCAGCTTCTTCGGCGCGATGCCCGATTTCACCACGGCCTCCAGCAGCGCCTTGCGCTCGCTGATCGACAGCGAATTGGCTTCGCCGGTGGTGCCGAGCATGGCGATGCCGGTGCAGCCGTCATCGAGCAGGCGCTGGCAATGCGCGGTGAACAGCCCCTGATCGACGGACAGGTCAGCGTTGAAAGGCGTGGTCGCGGCGCAGAACACGCCGGTGGGGAAAATAGCTGGCATGGGCATGGCTCTTTCGGGAGAAAATTCTTGTTTCACCTCTCCCCACCGGGGAGAGGTCGACCGACGTAGCGGAGCGAAGTCGGGCGGGTGAGGGGGCTGCCACAGGCACAGTCACTTGGGGCACCCCCCTCACCCGCGCGCAAGGGCGCGCGACCTCTCCCCGGAGGGGAGAGGTGAGAAAAGATCACGGCATGATCTGGCCGCCATTCACTTCGATCACCTGGCCGGTGATGTAGCCGCTCATGGAGTCGTCGGCGAGAAACTGATAGGCGCCGACACATTCCTCGGGCGTGCCGATCCGGC
>SDZE01000194.1 GCA_004173095.1 Bradyrhizobiaceae bacterium | reverse complement strand
GCATGAAAGCCTGTCGCTGGACCGTTTCAAGATGCCGATCGTGCAGGCCATGCTGCCGTTTCGCATGCCGAGAGCGCGCAGATGATCTGCGACGCAGAGACACAAGGCGATGTCATCCCTGCTTCTCCTTGATCCGCTCGGCCTCCTTCTTGTGGTCGAGACGCCTGCCCTGCCATTCCAGAATGGCCCAGGCCCCAATGAACAGCGTCACGACAAACAACTCGATAAAGCCGAGATAGTCGTCCATCGCTGATCCTTCGCTCAAAGACGTTTCGCAACCCGACGATCAGGCCCATTGGCAACGTCAATATCTGGATGACGATCGCCCACCAGCTTCCTACCGGAATGACGCGTTGCGTTGCAGTTGGTCGCGACGTTCCAGCCGAGCGAACAGATCGATCACCCATACAATACGATCCTCGACCGGTCGTATCGGCGACGTCCGCGTTGCCGCCTCATGCATGGGCGTTGCAGCAACAGCGTCGATCAGGAACCGGGTTGCTTCGAGTTGAGCGTCATGAAGTACGGACCTGCGCGCCGGTGCCCATTCTGGCTCGCGCAACAGCAACGTTCTGGCCAGCACGGCCAGCTTGCGTCGGCCGGAGACCACGGTGCGACGAGAAATCGAATCCAGCGCGCTACGCTCCAGTTCGCGACCAATTTCTGCGTAGAGCGCGCGCGCGGCATAGATGCCAGGACGACACGAGATCGGGAGATGGAAAATGCCCCACGTGGCGCGCGCGTACAGAGTATCGGCGGCATCCAGCAGGCGCTGTGCGATATCCGCGATTTCCGGCGTAAAGACGGGGTTGGTGATCCATATGTCCGGATCGATGCCGGCATCGCGCAGCCATGACAGCGGCAGATAAAGCCGCCCGGCGCGTGCGTCCTCACCGATATCCCGCGCGATGTTCGTCAGTTGCATGGCGACACCGAGATCGCAGGCGCGCGCGACGATCTCCGGGGACCGCTGGCCCATCACCAGCGTCATCATCGCGCCGACGGCACCCGCCACGCGGGCAGCATAGTTTGTCAGGTCCTGCAGGGTTTCGTAACGCCTCGTGTCGGCGTCCCACGCCAGTCCTTCGAGCAATGCTTCCGGCAATGCACGCGGGATGCAGAATTGTTTCACCACATCGGCGAACATGCGGTCGGCTGCGCAATCCATCGGCAAGCCCCGATAGGCGCGATCGAGGCGCGCACGCAATCGCGCCACTGCCGCCGCCCGATCGGTGCCGAGATCGACGTCATCGTCGGCCAGCCGGCAGAACGCATAAAGCGCGATCGCTGGATCGGCGACATGGCGCGGCAGAACCTTGGATGCTGCATGAAACGTACGCGAGCCTCCCTTCAACAATGCGCGGCAGGTCGCCATATCGGCGGTGTCGAGGTTTGCTGTCATGCCGTCACCTTGGTCGCTACGTCAGATGCATCGGGGATCAGTGTGTCGAGGACGCGTGCCGACGACAGCACGCCGGGCAGTCCGGCGCCGGGATGGGTGCCGGCACCGACCAGATACAGATTTGCGATGTCCTCGCTCTTGTTGTGCGGGCGAAACCAGGCACTCTGGGTCAACACCGGTTCGAGGCCGAAGGCGGCACCGCGAAACGATGACAGGCGATCCTGAAAATCCTGCGGCGTCAGCACCCGCGAACTGACGATGTGCTTGTCGAGATCGGGCAGCATGGTGTTGCTCAGTTCGCGCGCGATCGCTTGTCTGTATGTCTCGGCAGTCACGCTCCAGTCGGTGCCGCTGTCCAGATGCGGCACCGGCGACAACACATAGAACGCATCACACCCGTCAGGCGCCAATGACGGATCCGTCGATGTCGGTCGATGCAGATAAAGGCTGAAATCGTCGGCGAGTATCTTGCGGGTGAAGATATCGCTCAGTAGCTCCTTGTAGCGCGGTCCTAGCAGGATCGTATGATGCGGCACGTCGTTATATTTGCGGTTGGTCCCGAAATACCAGACGAACAGGCTCATGGAATACCGCGCGCGCGCTATGCGCTTGTCACTCCAGCGCGACCGCGCGGATGCCGGCAGCAAGTGCCGATAGGTCCAGGCCGAATCTGCATTGGACACCACAACGGCAGCGTCGATGGTTTCGCCCGTCGTCAAACGTACGCCGCAGGCCGCGCCATCGCGCAGAATGATCTCCTGCACCTCCGCGTGACACCGCAATGTGTTGCCCTGCCCTTCGATCAGATCGACCATGCCAGCAACCAGCCGACCGGTGCCGCCCATGGCGAAATGCACGCCCCAGCGTCGTTCCAGGAAGGCGATCAGACAGTAGATCGAACTCGCCGTGAATGGATTGCCGCCGATCAGCAACGGGTGAAAGCTGAACACGATGCGCAACCGCGGATCCTTGAAGAACTTCGACACCAGACCGTAGACCGAACGATAGCTCGAAAGCCGGATCATTTCCGGCGCGATCTTCACCATGTCGGTCCATTTGCTGAACGGCACGTCGCCAAGCCGTTCAAACCCGACTTTGAAGATCGCCTCGCTGGCTTTCATGTAGGCGTCGTAGCCGGCAACGTCGGCGGCCGAGAAACGCGCGATTTCTGCGCGCACGGCCGCAGCATCACCGGAGTAATCGAAATGCGTGCCGTCCTGAAACCGGATTCGATAGAACGGCGAGACCGGCACCAGCGTCACATCATCGGACAATGTCCGTCCGCACAGTTTCCACAATTCCTCGAACAGAAACGGTGCGGTGACGATGGTCGGGCCGGCATCGAAGGTGAAGCCATCCTGCTTGTAGACATAGGCTCGGCCGCCGGGCGCATCGAGCTTTTCCAGAACGGTGACGCGATATCCTTTGGCGCCGAGCCGAATGGCAGCCGCTAATCCGCCGAACCCGCTGCCGATCACAACCGCATGCGGCGGGCAAGACGCAGAGCTAGAGTGTGAAGACCTGATGGCGGTTGAATCCAGCATGGCCAGTAGTGTAATTATTTATTGACACATGCATAGCCCTTCGGTGTAAGTTATTTTTTACACGCTCGGCCACACGTGATGGGGTGATGTTGCGCGCGCGTAACGCAGCAGCAACTCAACAACACGCTGCGGTGCTTCCTCATGCGCGAGATGGCCAAGACCCGGCAGTTGCTCGACCACAGCACTGGGCAAGATCTCCTGCACCTGTCGCGCGACGGCCGGCGAGACGGAGCGATCATGTGCAGCGGTGACCAGCACAAGCTGCGGCGCCAGTCGCGGCAGATCGTGCAATAACGGTTCAAGCTTCCAGTTCGCCATCATCCGCAATGCCGCGCCGACATGAACAGGATTGCGCACCAGCTTGCCGTATAGCGCACAGCCGCGCGCATCGAGGGTCGAGCCGGTATTGGCGATCAACCGGTCCACCGCACCATCGTGCGACGCCTGCCACGCGAACACACGCGGCACAAGCGGATTGAGAACCAGCAGTTTAGCCAGAGGCGAGAACAGATGGCTGGCGGCGCCGCCGAACGGCATGAAAGCTCCGTTCAGGCTGATCACCACATCCGGCGCGACGCGTCCGGCCAAACACATCCGCGCGGCGATCGCGGCGCCCGCGGAGTGCCCGATGATGATCCGCGGCCTGATGTCGAGCTTGCGTAGAAGTGCCGCGACATCCGCCGCCATGCCCGGCAGCGACAACCGGTCGGTGGCAGGTACTTGCGTAAAAGCATGGCCAGGAAGATCTGGCGCGATCACCGTGAACTGCTGCGCGAGCAAAGGCATCACATCGCGCCAGGAATGGGAGGCGGCGCCGGTGCCGTGGATCAGCAGCAGCGCCGGCCCCTCGCCCATCCGCTGCACGTGCCAGCGGATCCCGGCGGCCTCGACGAACTGGCTGGCACCCCGGTTCGGCCAGTCCAAGCCATCGGTGCTCCAGACCAAGCCGGACATGGCTTCAAACGGTGGACGGCGCAGGCAGCCCTGCGAGAAATGCGTCATAGCTCGCAATGAAAGCGGCTTCGGCTTCGAAATGCGGCATCGCCCCGGTCTGGAACACGTTGACGCTCCAGTTGGCGCGGTTCTCCACCGACGTCTTGGCGCTGTAATCGACGAAGTCACCGCGCACGCCATGGCACATCCACACCGGCAGCGTCAGCGAATGGTAGATCCGCAGGATGTTCTCGCTGAACAGATAACCGGAGACGAAATAATACGGCGCATGCTGTGCGCCTGGCTGATGCGTGGTGAGATAATCGTACTCGAACAGCCCACGGTCGTAATTGTCCGCCCCCCATGTCTTGCGCAGGAAGAAGCGAATGCTGGGCCGGCTGCTGAGCAGTCGAAAGAATCCCTCGCTCCACAATGGAAATTCAAAAAATCCATGCAGCCACGGCATCGCTCGCGTGCCATCGCGTGATGTCGCATGCTGGTCGCGGCTGCGAAACCCGGTCGGACTGACCAGGGCGGCGCTGCGAAACGCCAGTGGCATCTCGGTCACGGCACGCGCGAGAAATTCCGACGACAGCGATACCGCCAGAGCGTCGACAGGTTCGTTGCCGTGATCCTTCTGGATCTCGCGCACGGCAATCAGGATCGCATCGGTCATCAGCCGGACGCTGTAGACGCGCTTGCCACGCTCGGAATGACCGAAGCCGGGCAGTTCCAGAGCATAGACCGTTCGGCTCTGCCGATAAAATTCGTAGAGCGGCTTGACCTCGTAGGCCGAGCCGGCGGCGTTGATGCTGTGGATCAGCAGCAGTGGCGGCAGTGCTGTGCCACCATCGGGGCTCGCGGAGTAGTAGGTCAGCCGACCGACGGCGCTGCCGATCTCATGACGCTGGCCGGAAACCGGCGCGGGCAGTTCCGCGCCGCCCTTGGCATCGACGGATTCGGCAGTGGCAGCCATCTCGGTTCCTCTTCCAGTCTCGAACGCATGTGCCATCGCCGATGGCGTGGCAGCACTGTATCAGACACGAGCGTGTTCG
This sequence comes from Bradyrhizobiaceae bacterium, assembly GCA_004173095.1. GTDB lineage: Bacteria > Pseudomonadota > Alphaproteobacteria > Rhizobiales > Xanthobacteraceae > Tardiphaga. Next base: position 11,686 of record SDZE01000194.1, on the reverse strand, counting down.
TGTGCAGAGTAACCGAAGCGCTGCCTCCGATGGTCGCAACAGGCGGTGCGCTAGCCGATGCTGGCCAGCACTGCTTTCGACAGCACCGCCGCATCGGCGTGCGGCAGCGGCAGATATCTGGCGCCCATCTCCTTGGCGAATTGCGCGGCCTGCGGCCCCGGCCTTGGCGACGTATCGACCAGCACGGACGACATGCCGGCCGCACGGAGCTGACGCGCGGCACTCACCGCATCCTGTTCGGCGCGCGGCCGACCCGGCGCACCATCGCGCGCGATATTGGGGCGCCCGTCGGTGAGCAGTATTACGGTCGGCGTCTGACCTTTGCGCTTGATGAGATCAGCCAGCGCATAGGCGGCATCGAGCCCCGCAGCCAGCGGAGTTCCACCGCCGCCGGGCAGACCTGCCAGACTGCGCTTGGCGCGCGCCAGCGACCGCGTCGGCGGCAACAGCAATTCCGCGCCGACACCGCGGAACGCGATCAGCGCCACCTGGTCGCGGCGCACATAGCAATCGGCCAGCAGGAGTTCTACGGCCCCTTTGGCTTCGGCCAGCCGATGCAGCGCCGCCGATCCGGAAGCATCGACGACGAAGATCGTCGTGGTCTGACTGCGTTGCTTGAACCGCGACAGACGAAAATCGTCCTTGCGGATGTGAATGAGCGGCCGCGATGTGCCGTCCGCCGCCATATCGCGACGGCGCAGCGCCTGCCATGGCGCCGCCGCACGCAGGGTCTCGATGACGTTCAGACGCGCGCCGGCCGCCAATGTGCCACGCGTCACGCCGACCGGCCGACCGCGGTCGCCGGATTTCTGCAATGCGCCCGCCTTGCCCGCCGAGCGGCTGCGGCTCCGCGCCATCGCGCCTGCACGCAGGGCAGCCAGAACATCGGGCGGGATTGCAGCCTGCACGGCCGCGAGAGTGACATCGTCGAGCGCGCGGTCGATCTCGCCGGGCGGGTCATCATCTACCGTGTTGGTTTCGCCCTCAGGCGGCGGTTCCGCCTGTTCCGACGGTTCTTCCAAATCCGGAAACACCAGGGCACGCGGTGCCAGCACGAGCCGCGCAGCGAGTGCCACGTCGTCCTGTTCGACCGTGTCATGCCCAGCCAGCGCAGCACTGGCATAGGCGACCCTTAACGCCTGCAGCGGCGTTCGGAGCGAAACGATGCCGAGTGCAGCAGCGGCCGTACACAGCGCATCGACCTGCGCGGTGGCGACCGGGAGTGACGCAAGGCGCTGACGCGCAGCGCCGAGCGTGTCGTCATCCAGAGCGAACAGATCGGCGATACCCAGCGAGATATCATTGATATCGATATGAAACGCCAACCTGTCTCGCAGCGCTGGCGGCGCGAACTCGTCATCCAGCCCCTCGTCCAGTGCCACGACACCGAAACGCGTCGGCAGGCGCAGCGACAGCCCGTCACGCTCCACGCGAATCTCATGCGTGTCCATGGCGGCAGTGACATGGGCGGTCGTGGCTGGAGACAGACGTTCGGCCATGGCCAGCAACAGCACGCCCCCGTCCGCCTCGGCCAACAACCCGCGTTCGGCAACGGGACGGCCCGCCAGCAGTGTTGCATTGAGATCGAGACCGCCCAGCAGCCGGCTGTCGGCGATATGCAGCGGCAGATGCTTTAGCGCTAAGGTCGATCCCAGCGTCTCGCGCAGCATGGACAGCCAGCGATCACGGACCGGCCCGGCCCGCGACCTCAGCAAGATGCCGCCGGTGCCGATCGGATCGACGGCGAACAGCCGGATTGCCGTGAGCGCGTCGGACCAGCCGGACGCCACGGTCATCCCAGCACCTCCGCCACAGCGCGATCGACGCGCACCGATGAGCCGGCGTCATCGAGCGGATTGCGGCGTAAGCGATGCCGCAAGGCCGGCGGAGCGATCTTGCGCAAATGATCGTCGGTCACCGTTTTTGCGGACTCGAGCGCGGCCAGCGCACGCGCCGCGCGCATCAGGGTCAGTTCGCCGCGCAAGCCGTCGGTGCCAAGCGCCATGCAAAGCTTCGCCGCCTGCTCCAGAGCCGCATCGGACACGATCACCGACGGCAAGCGCTCACGTGCCGCCACGATCTTCTTGCGTAGTCTGGCTTCGTCCTTTGCCCATTTGGCGATGAACGCGTCACTATCCGACTCGAAGGCATCCCGGCGGCGCACCACCTCGATCCGCTCAGCGAGCTGGTCAGGTGTTTTGACCTCGACGGACAGGCCGAACCGATCCAGCAGCTGCGGGCGCAACTCGCCCTCTTCGGGATTGCCGGTGCCAACCAGCACGAAGCGCGCGGGATGCCGGATACTGAGACCTTCGCGCTCCACGACATTCTCGCCGGACGCGGCGACATCGAGCAGCAGATCAACCAGATGATCCTCGAGCAGATTGGCTTCGTCGATATAGAGAAAGCCGCGATGCGCGCGCGCCAGCAATCCGGGCTCGAACGCCTTCTCGCCCCGCGCCAATGCGCGCTCGAGATCCAGCGCGCCGACCACGCGGTCCTCGGTGGCGCCGAGCGGCAGATCGACCACCGGCACCGGTACGTGGGCTACTTTCAATTTGCCATCAGCCGCCTTGCCGCGACAATCGTCGCAATGATCCGCTGGCTTGTCGGGATCGCAATTGTACCGGCACCCGACCACGACCTTCATCTTCGGCAGCAGACCTGCCAGTGCCCGCACGGCAGTGGACTTGCCGGCCCCACGATCGCCAAATGCCAGCACGCCGCCGACCCGCGCATCGACAGCCGCGATCAGCAGCGCCAGTTTCATTTCGTCCTGACCGACGATCGCCGAGAATGGAAACACGCTTGCCATGCTACCCCTTCACAACTCCGAAAAGCTGCGGGCCGTGATCATGGCCTTCCCGAGGGAATGGCCGTTTCTCGATCGTCGAACCAATATGATCGGTCCGCGCCGTGCATGCGCGCTTGCCGATGCCCATCGCAATCACAAACGGATCTCCATCCCACTGTCGCGCAGAATGCTGCAATGACGCCAGCTTACGGCCAGCCGACACAGGAATGCAAACGCGCACGAGAGTGCACTGCACACAGCCCTGCAATTGCTCGCCGAGCAGACCGCCCATAGGCTGAGCTATTCGGGCCGGACTCGCGCGCTGTGCGTTCATCCGCAACGACGGGGAGCCATGAGACGGATCGCTGGATTGCTTGTCGGATTCTTGGCCGTGATCGCCATAGCGATCGCATTGTATCAACTGCATCACGGCGCCGACGGGCTGCGGGTTCAGAGGACGGTGGTCGGCGCCACGCCGGTCACCATTTTCAGGCCGGGGACCGACGCGCCCGCCCCCGTCATCGTCATCGCCCACGGCTTTGCCGGATCACAGCAACTGATGCAGCCTTTCGCCGAAACGCTGGCGCGCAATGGCTACATCGCCGTGACCTTCGACTTCCTCGGTCACGGCCGCAACCCGCATCCGATGCGGGGCGATATCACCGAAGGCATTGCAATCACCTCCGCCCTGCTCAATGAACTCACCGAGGTGGCTTCCGCGGCGCGACAATTCCCAGGCTGCGATGGACGACTTGGGGTGCTTGGACACTCCATGGCGTCGGACATCGTCATTCGCTTCGCGCAGGCTTCGCCCGATGTGCTGGCTACGGTGGCCGTCTCGGTCTTTTCACCCGTCGTCACAGCCACCAGTCCGCGTAACCTGCTGGTGATCGTCGGGGCGCTGGAGCCTGCGATGCTGCGCGACGAAGGGCTGCGTATCGTCAACCAGGCGGCGTCGGACAACGCGGTCGCGGGCAAGACCTACGGCGTCGCGGCTGACGGCACAGCGCGCAAACTCGTGCTGGCCCGTGGTGTCGAACATATCGGCGTGCTCTACAGCCATGACAGCATGGTGGAAGCCCTGCGATGGATGAACACGGCCTTCAGCCAGCCGCAGGACGGCCCGGTCGATCGCCGGGGGCGCTGGCTGGCGCTGTTGTTCGTCGGCCTCGTTGCGCTGGCCTGGCCGCTATCGAAAATGCTTCCCGTGGTCAGCGCCGCGTCTGTCGGAGCCAATCTTGGATGGAAACCGCTCATCGTCACGGCCTTTGTGCCGTCATTGATAACGCCCTTGATCCTCTGGAAAATGCCGACCGACTTTCTGACGATCCTGCTCGGCGATTACCTGACCCTGCATTTCCTGATCTATGGTGCGCTCACCACAGCGATGCTGGTCTATGTCCGAAACCGGTCCGCAACAATCGAGGCCCCCATCAACTGGAGACGGCTCGCCGTCGCCGCCACGTGCGTAGCGGCCTGCAACATCGTTGCTTTCGGCCTTCCCCTCGACACGTGGGTGTTCGCTTTCATACCGATCCCGTCACGGCTCCCCCTGATCGCAGCGATCGCATGTGGGACACTGCCGTATTTCATCGCCGACGAATGGGCGACGCGCGGGGGCAAAGCTCGCCCTGCAGCCTATGCGCTCACCAAGATTTGCCTGCTGCTGTCGCTTGGCATTGCCATCCTGCTCAATCCGATGAAGCTGTTCTTCCTGGCCATCATCGTGCCGGCCATCCTGTTGCTATTTGTGGCCTTCGGACTGATCAGCCGATGGGCCTATGCAGCGACGCACCATCCACTGCCGGGCGCGATCGCCAACGCTGCCGTGTTCGCATGGGCCATTGGCGTCACATTCCCGATGATCGTGCGTTAAGGAGCGGCTCAGCGTGGCGCGATGTCGCCGCGCGCCCAGCCTTCACGGGTCGCAGCACGAAACGCCTCGAATGTGCCATTGTCAATCGCCGCGCGGATTCCATGCATCAAGGTCTGATAGTAGGCAATATTGATTTCCGACAGCAGCATCGCGCCGAGTGTCTCGTTGGCGCGAACGAGATGGTGCAGATAGGCGCGTGAATAATTGCGTGTCGCCGGCCACGGGCTCTCTTCGTCGAGCGGACGCGGATCGTCCTGATGCCGGGCATTGCGCATGTTGAGCTGCCCGTGCCGGGTGAAGGCCATGCCGTGGCGGCCGTTGCGGGTCGGCATCACGCAGTCGAACATGTCGATGCCGCGCGCCACCGCTTCGAGGATATCCTCGGGCGTGCCGACTCCCATCAAATACCGCGGACGATCGGCCGGCAGGATCGGCGCTACTTCTTCGATCATCGCCAGCATCACCGCCTGCGGCTCGCCCACCGCCAGGCCGCCGATGGCATAACCGTGAAAGCCAATATCGATGAGGCCCCGCGCGCTGGCATGGCGCAACGCCGGGACATCGCCACCCTGAGCGATGCCAAACAGCATGTAGCCGTCGGGCGCGCTTTCGAACGCCCGCTTGCAGCGCTCGGCCCAGCGCAATGACAACTGCATGGCGCGATCAATGTCGGCATGCTCCGCCGGCAACCGGACGCATTCATCGAGCTGCATCGCGATGTCGGAATTCAACAGCCGCTGGATCTCGATGGCGCGCTCCGGCGTCAGTTCATGTTTGCTGCCGTCGATATGCGAGCGGAACGTCACGCCCTGCTCCGTCACCTTGCGCAGTTGCGCCAGCGACATCACCTGGAAGCCGCCGGAATCGGTCAGCATCGGACCGTTCCAGGTGGTGAAGGTCTGCAAGCCGCCGAGCGCCGCGATCCGTTCGGCGCCCGGCCGCAACATCAGGTGATAAGTGTTTCCCAGCACGATATCCGCGCCGGCGTCGCGCACGTCACGCCAATGCAGGCTCTTCATGGCGCCGAGCGTGCCGACCGGCATGAAAGCCGGCGTGCGCACGACCCCATGCGGCGTCGTCAAGCGGCCGAGCCGCGCCGCGCCGCTGACGCCAAGCAGTTGAAAATGATTGGCAACGGTCATGGTTGGCTTTCGGCGCGAAACAGCAGGCTGGCATCGCCATAGGAGTAGAAGCGGTAGCCCGTCGCAATGGCATGGGCGTAGGCCGCCTTCATGGTGTCGAACCCGGCGAAGGCGGACACCAGCATGAACAATGTCGAACGCGGCAGATGGAAATTGGTGAGCAGGATATCGACGGCGCGGAAGCGATAACCCGGCGTGATGAAGATCGCGGTGTCGTCGGCGAACGGCTGGATCACGCCGTCTTCGCCGGTGGCACTTTCCAGCAGCCGCATCGACGTGGTGCCGACGGCCACGATGCGGCCGCCGGCGCGATGGGCTGCGTTCAACGCATCCGCCGTCTCGCGGGAGATCGATCCCCACTCCGCATGCATCTTGTGCTCGACGGTGTCATCGACCTTGACCGGCAGGAACGTGCCCGCGCCGACATGCAGGGTGATGCGATGCAGGCCGACGCCGCGCGCCGTCAACGCGGCCTCGAGCGCCGGCGTGAAGTGCAGTCCTGCTGTCGGTGCGGCGACTGCGCCGTCATTGGTGGCGAACATGGTCTGATAGTCGCTGGCATCGCGTGCGTCCGGCGCACGCTTCCCGGCGATATAGGGCGGCAATGGCGGCGCACCGAGTTCGGCAATGGCCTGATCCAGTGCCGGGCCGTGCAGCGAAAATGCGAAAGTGATCTCGCCCGCCTCGCCCTTGGCCTCCACGGTGGCATCGAGATGGCCGAGCAGACAGACGCCACCGTCATGGCCGAACCGCACGGTGTCGCCCTCGGTCAGCTTTCTGGCGGGCCGCACCAAGGCCTGCCAGCGCGCGCCGTCGAGCCGCTTGATCAGCGTGGCATCGATCTTCGACTCCGCCTCACGGCCGATCCGCCGCCCGCTGAGCTGCGCCGCGATCACCTTGGTGTCGTTGACGACGAGCTGGTCGCCGGGCGCGAGCCAGGCCGGCAGATCGGAGACGGTCTGGTCCTGCAACTCCTGTCCCGGCCGCACGACCAGCAGCCGCGCCGCATCGCGCGGCGACGCGGGGCGCAGCGCGATGTTTTCGGGCGGAAGATGGAAATCGAACAGGTCGGTACGCATGAAGGTGGTGCTTAAGTTCGGTCACGGCTGGGCAGAGGCGCAAAGCGCGGCATGCATGGCCATTCACGTCTTGACGTGTTGCTAAAACGTGGATGCCCGGGACAAGCCCGGGCACGACGTCGTTGATGGGTGTCTGCCAGGATCAGGCAGCCTGATCGGCGGCCATGTAGGCTTTGACGATCTTGTCAGGGTTCTGCACCGGCTCGCCGCGCTTGATCTTGTCGACGTTCTCCATGCCTTCGGTGACCTTGCCCCACACAGTGTACTGCTTGTTGAGGAACGAGGCGTCGTCGAAGCAAATGAAGAATTGGCTGTCGCCGGAATCCGGGCTGGCGGCGCGGGCCATCGACAGCGTGCCGCGCACATGCGGCTCGTTGTTGAATTCGGCCTTCAGCTTCTGGCCCGAGCCGCCGGTGCCGGTGCCCTGCGGACAACCGGTCTGCGCCATGAAACCGTCGATGACGCGGTGGAAGACGATGCCGTCATAGAAGCCGTCGCGCACCAGTTCCTTGATACGGGCGACATGGCCGGGTGCCAGGTCGGGGCGCATTTCGATGGTGACATTGCCCTGGGTGGTTTCGAGAACCAGCGTGTTGTCGGTAGCCATGATGATCCACTTTCGTTTTGCTAATGCACAAAGTTTTGACACGTCGCGGCGGCGATGCCCTTGCGATCCAGTTGCGGGCGACGTGCTGAGTTAGGCGTGACGCTGCCGCGCCACAAGTATCACTGCTGTTACTTGACGTCCGAGGCGACGCGGACGGTCACCATCTTGTCCGGATCGGTGACGGCGCCCGAGGCGGAACCCGGAGGCGCCTTTTTCAGCTTGTCCACTACGTCCATGCCCGACACGACTTCGCCGACCACGGTGTATTTGCCGTTCAGCGACGAGCCATCGGCGAACATGATGAAGAACTGCGAATTGGCCGAGTTGGGGTCGCCCGCACGCGCCATGCCGACGACACCGCGCTTGTAAGGCACCTGCGAGAATTCGGCCTGCAGGTTCGGATATTTTGAACCGCCAGTGCCGTTGAAATTCTTGCCGTCGCCGGTCTGCGCCATGAAGCCGTCCATGACGCGGTGGAACGGCACGTTGTTGTAATAGCCTTCCCGCGCCAGCAGCTTGATGCGCTCGGCATGCTGCGGGGCGATGTCCGTGCGCAGCTTGAAGACGATGCGCCCCTTGGTGGAATCGATGACGATGGCATTGGCCTTGTCGAGACCCGCCGGCAGCGCCGCTGCGGGCGCTGGCGCCTGCGCGAAAGCGGGAGCTGCGAACATCAGCGCGGCAGCGATGGCGATGGTACGGATCATGGAAACTCCGGATATGAGAAGGCCGGTCTAACCGGCGAATTTGGACGTCAGACTGGACGCGACGGCTTCGGGCACGAAAGCCGAAACGTCGCCGCCCATGGCTGCGATCTGCCGCACCAGTGTGGCGGTGATCGGGCGGACGCCCACCGAGGCCGGCAGAAACACCGTCTGCACGTCGGGCGCCATGGTCTCGTTCATGCCGGCGATCTGCATTTCGTAATCGAGATCGGTGCCGTCGCGCAGGCCACGGATCATGATGGTGGCGCCGATCTTCTGCGCCGCCGTGATGGTGAGATTGTCATAAGTGGTGCAATCGAAGTCGCAACCGGCCGATTTGGCCAGCGGCCCGAACACCTGCCGCACCATCTCCAGCCGCTCTTCTGTGGTGAATAGCGGCTTCTTGCCGGGATGCACACCGATGGCGACGACGAGCTTGTCGCAAAGGCCGACGGCATGACGGACCACGTCGAGATGGCCGTTGGTGACGGGATCGAATGATCCGGGGTAGAGCGCGATACGGGTCATGGCCCGGTCTACCGTGGGACCGCCAGACCTGCAAGCCGCGTTGGTTCCCTCCAATACCGCTTCCCCAAGCCGGATTATTTTACAGGTAGGCCTCGAACCAAAAGGTACCCCGGCGCGTCTATTGGGGGACTGCAGCGACAATATTTCGGATGTCAAGCCAATATGTCGTCGCCGCGCGCGAAATGAAACACAACGTGGCTCGGACGAAACCAAATCATCCGGCGACGACAACGCCCTGAAACCGGCCGGGACTAATCAGGCAGTCACAGGGAAACGACAAACAACCGGGCCAACGTGCCCAGATGACAGGGGACCGTCATGATCAAGGCTCTTTCCGCGCTCGCGATTGCTGCTTTCGTCGCCGCCGCCGTCACCCTCCTCCCGGGTTTTGCGCCGCGGGTAGAGGCGTCGGTCCCGACGGCCCTCGCCAAGGCTGACCGTCTCGACGTCAAGACCGTCGGGCGTAGCTGTTCGGAACAGGCGTGGCCGAATTTCGAGCCAGCCTGTCTGCGCAACGCGGCGAGCAAGACGATCATTGTTCACAAGGCCCGCCAGGTCACCACCGATCGTCTGTGAAAACCGATCGCCTCTGACTGCAATACAAACGCTGCCCATCAAAAAGCCCCCGGATCGTTCGGGGGCTTTTTGATTCAACACGTGCGGCAATCCGCCGCCTGCTGATGCTGACACGACGCAGCGTTGCTGACGTCCTCGACTTGCCCGCGCCTGGCTTCGCGGGCATAGGCAACCGCAGGATATTGCGCGCCGGGCGACCAGTGCGGCAGGTCAGCGAAAGGGCATCATGGCAGACGCTTCCGGTTTTAATTTGGGCCACGCCATTGTTCTGCTGGGTGCAGCCACCGTCGCAGTGCCGCTGTTCAAGCGATTGGGGCTCGGTTCCGTGCTGGGTTATCTGGTGGCGGGCCTTGCCGTCGGCCCGTTCGGCCTCGGCCTGTTCAACGATCCCGAGACGCTGCTGCACACAGCCGAACTCGGGGTCGTGTTGTTCCTGTTCATTATCGGCCTGGAAATGCGTCCATCAAAACTGTGGAAGCTGCGGCGGCAGATTTTTGGCCTCGGCGCCGCGCAGGTCATCACCTGCGGCTTCCTGCTCACGCTGGTCGGCATGGCCGCCGGGCTCGCCTTCCCTGTCGCCATGATCGGCGCGATGGGGTTCGTGCTGTCTTCCACTGCGGTCATCATGCAATTGCTGGAAGAGCAGGATGAGACCACCTCGCCCGAAGGCCAGCGCGCCATTGCGATCCTGCTGCTCGAGGATCTCGCCATCGTGCCGTTGCTGGCGCTGGTGGCCGTCTGGGGCGCTGCCGGGAGCCCTGAGGCTGCCACCACCAAGCCGGTGTGGCAGAGCATCGGCATTGCCATCGCCGGCCTCGCCGCGCTGCTTGCGGCAGGCCGCTGGCTGCTCGATCCGTTCTTTCGCATCATCGCCCGCGCTGGTGCCCGCGAGGTGCTCACCGCCGCCGCCCTCCTCGTCGTGCTCGGCTCGGCCGTGTTCATGCAGAGCGTCGGCCTGTCGATGGCGATGGGCGCGTTCCTTGCCGGCGTGCTGCTGTCGGAATCGAACTTCCGGCATCAGTTGGAGGCCGATATCGAGCCGTTCCGCGGAATCTTGCTCGGTCTGTTTTTTCTCAGCGTCGGCATGTCGCTGAACCTGCGCATCGTTGCCGACGAATGGATCATGGTGCTGGGCGGCGTCATTGCCTTCATGATCGTGAAGGCGATCGGCATCTATGCTGTCGCGCGCCTCGCCAAATCGGATCACGCGGCGGCCACTCATCGCGCGGCGCTGTTCGCACAGGGCGGCGAGTTCGCCTTTGTGCTCTACGCCGCGGCATTGGCGGCCGGCATCTTCGATGCCCGCGCCTCCGCGGTCATGAGCGCCATCGTGATCCTGTCGATGGCGCTGACGCCGATCGTGCTGTTGGTCCATGCCCGGATGCGGCGCGACGCGCCGGTGTCCATGGACGGCATCGACAAGGCCGACGGGTTGCGCGGCCGCGTGCTCTTGATCGGTTTCGGCCGCTTCGCGCAGGTGGCGAGCCAGGCTCTGCTGGCGCGCAATGTCGAACTCTCGGTGATCGAGAACGACGTCGACATGATCCGCATCGCTGGCACCTTCGGCTTCAAGGTCCATTACGGCGACGGCACCCGCCTCGACGTGCTGCATGCCTCCGGCGCCGCCACCGCCGAGGCGATCCTGATCTGCATCGACAAGCCGGAGTCCGCGGACCACATTGTCGAATTGTGCCGCTCCGAGTTTCCGCTGGCCAAGCTTTATGTCCGCTCGTTCGACCGCGGCCATTCGCTGCGGCTGATCCATGCCGGCGTCGATTTCCAGATCCGCGAGACGTTCGAATCCGCGCTCGTGTTCAGCGAGTCCGTGCTGACCGGCCTCGGCCTCGACCAGGACGCCGCCCGCGAAGCCATTGCCGACGTCCGCGACCGCGACGCCCAGCGCGTCGAACTCGAAGTCATCGGCGGCGTGGAAGCCGGCCGTAAACTGCTCCGCGGCAATGCCGAGACGCCGGAGCCGAGCCCGTTCTTCAAAACGCGGGCGGCAAAGGCGGAGGGCACAGATACAACGGGGCTAGGGTCGGCCAAGTCGTAGTCCGAGAACGCAATCCGGTCATTTGCGCTACAACGCGGTAGGCTCCCGAATAACCGCCGCCACTGGGAACGTAAGTATGGGAACCCCAAGGCCAGCCGCGACATTGGTCTGCATAACCGACCATTGTTGAGGGGTGACACCATGAATGAAGCTGAAGACCTTGATATGATCGTGCGCGCGATCGACGAAGCAGAAAACCTGATCAAAGGGCACCTGGAGCTCAATTCTGCGGATGCATCGACCACGATCTCGCGCGTTCATGAGGCGTTGAGCGCGCCGGTCTTGTCACAGGCCCTTGAGAGGGCTCGGTTACGAGCCCTGAACAGC
>SDZE01000637.1 GCA_004173095.1 Bradyrhizobiaceae bacterium | reverse complement strand
CCGAACATGTTCCTCGGCTATTACAAGAACCGGGAGGCCTCCGCCGCCGACATGCGCGATGGATGGATGTATTCCGGCGACGCCGGCTATTTCAACGAGGCCAAACAGCTCGTCGTCATCGACCGCATCAAGGATCTCGCCGAGACCGCGCGGGGCGAACGCTTCTCGCCGCAATATATCGAGAACAAGCTGAAATTTTCGCCTTATGTCGCCGAGACCGTCGTGCTCGGCGACGGGCGCGACGCGCTGGCGGCAATGATCTGCATCCGGTTCTCGATCATCTCGAAATGGGCGGAAAAGAACCGATTGTCCTTCACCACCTATACCGACCTGTCGTCGCGCCCCGAGGTCTATGCACTGCTGCAGAAGGAGGTCGAGGCCGTCAACGCGACGTTACCGCCGGCGCAGCGCATCTCGCGCTTCCTGCTGTTGTACAAGGAGCTCGACGCGGATGACGGCGAACTCACCCGCACCCGTAAGGTCCGCCGCAGCGTGATCAACGACAAATACGCCGATATCATCAACGGCATCTATGGCGGCAAGAGCGAGATCCCCGTGGACACCACGATCCGCTTCCAGGACGGCACATCGCAGCGGATTCGGACCCGGCTGAAGGTGGTGGATATGGGGCATAGCGCGCGGATGGAGGCGGCGGAATGAACACGCAGTTCCTTCTTCAGCTTCTCGTCAATGGCCTCGTGGTCGGCACGCTGTATGGCGTGGTCGCGATGTCGTTCGTGCTGATCTACAAGGCGACCCAGGTGGTCAATTTCGCGCAGGGCGAATTGCTGCTGATCGGCGCATGGGTATGCTGGACGTTGCTGACCAAGTATCAGGTGCCGTTCTGGGTCGGCATGCCGATGACGCTGGTCTTCATGTTTGCCTTTGGCATCCTGATCCAGGTCGTGATCCTGCGGCCGCTGATTGGCGAGCCGATCATCTCGGTGATCATGGTGACCATTGCACTCTCGGCCGTGTTCCAGGCCGCGCTGAAATGGATCTTCGGTGTCAATCCGCAGCCGTTTCCGCGTGTCTTCAACAGCCAGGCGGTGACGATCGGCAGCCTGCAGATCCAGACCGTCTATGTGATGAGCCTCGTCGTCTCCGTGCTGATGATGATCGGCATGGCGTGGTTCTTCAAAGTCTCGAAATGGGGTCTTGCGATGCGCGCCACCGCATTCAACCAGCAGGTGGCGCAATCACTGGGCATTTCGGTGAAGACCGTGTTCGCCATGGCGTGGGCGATCTCGGCGATGGTATCGGCGGTCGCGGGCGTCGTCGTCGCCGTCGTCAATGGCGTCTCATCCGGCCTGTCGATCTACGGCATCAAGGTATTTCCCGCCGTCATTCTCGGCGGTCTCGACTCCATCGCCGGCGCAGTGGTCGGCGGGATCATCATCGGCCTCCTGGAAAACTTCGCGCAGTTCATCGACAGCGAATATCTGCACTGGGGCAACCTGTACGAGATCGCGCCGTTCTACGTGCTGATTATCATTCTGATGATCAAGCCTTACGGCCTGTTCGGCACCAAAGACATCGAGCGGGTATAGACCATGGCCAATTCCACACTCCTGCCCGCCGGCGACTTCCGCTCCTCCTATGCGGTCGACACCACGATCTTCCCGACCACCACGAGCCGCAATTTCGCGATTGTCGGTATTGCCCTCACTTGTCTCGCACCCATGGTATTCAGCGATTACTGGCTGTCGATCCTGATCCAGATCGGCATCTATGGCATCGCCGCGCTCGGGCTCAATATCCTGGTCGGCTTCACCGGCCAGATCTCCATCGGCCACGCCGCCTTCTTCCTGCTCGGCGCTTTCACATCGGCCTATATCTCCAACAAGACATCGATCCCCGTCTTCTTTGCGATCCCGCTGGCCGGCGTCGTCACCGCCATTGTCGGCTTGATCTTCGGCCTGCCGGCGGCGCGGCTGAAGGGGCTCTATCTCGTCATCGCCACGCTGGCCGCGCAATATATCCTGATCGACTTCTTCTCACGCGCGGAATGGTTTTCGGGCGGTTCGGTGCCGGCGATGGCTGAGCCTTTCTCGATCTTCGGCTATGTGCTGCGCGGTGACCGGCAGTATTTCTACGTCGTACTGGCCTATGTCGTGGTCAGCTATCTGCTCGTCACCAATCTGATGCGCTCACGCGATGGACGCGCGCTGGTGGCGGTGCGCGACCATTATCTCTCGGCCGAGATCATGGGCATCAATCTCACCAAATACCGCACGCTGTCGTTTGGTCTCGCCGCCTTCTTCGCCGGCATCGCCGGCGCCCTCTACGCCCATTACCAACTGGTCGTCTCCAACGAAGGCTTCGGCATCGAGCGCTCGATCTTGTTTCTGGCGATGGTGATCATCGGCGGCACCGGCTCGATCATGGGCACGCTGATGGGCACGGCATTCGTCGTGCTGGTGCCGGAGGCGATGGAGTGGATCAGCATGGAGCTGAAAGGCGGGGTCATCGACAAGGCGCTGTCACTCAACAACAACCTCACCTTTTTGCGCGAGATCGCCATCGGCGTCATCATCATCGCGTTTCTGGTGTTCGAGCCGGACGGGCTCGCGCATCGCTGGCGACAGATCAAGGCCTACTGGAAACTTTACCCGTTCTCGCATTGAGGACGGCCACTGACGACGACCACCACAAAACATAAAACGCTGGGAGAATGCTCATGACGATGAAATCAGCTTTAGCTTCTGCATCGCTAGCCCTCTTGATGGCGGGCGCCTCGGCCACCGCGCAAGCGCAGATCGCCATCGGCCATCTCGCCGATTATTCCGGCGGCACGTCGGATGTCGGCACGCCCTATGGCGCGGGCGTGGTCGATACCTTCGCCTGGATCAACAAGAATGGCGGCATCGGCGGCAAGCAGGTCAACCTCGATAGCAACGACTACGGCTATCAGGTGCCGCGCGCGATCGCGCTGTACAAGAAGTGGTCGGGCGGCGACAAGGTCTCGGCCATCATGGGCTGGGGCACCGCCGACACCGAAGCACTCACCGGCTTTCTGGCGCAAGACAAGATCCCGGATATTTCGGGCTCCTATTCGGCTGCACTGACAGATCCGACCGGTGCGGGCGGCAAGGCGAAGCCTGCGCCATATAATTTCTTCTACGGCCCGAGCTATTCGGACGCCTTGCGCGCCGAGCTGACCTGGGCGGCAGAAGACTGGAAGGCCAAGGGTAAATCCGGCAAGCCGAAATATGTCCATATGGGCGCCAACCATCCCTACCCCAACGCGCCGAAGGCTGCGGGGGAAGCGCTGGCCGCCGAACTCGGCTTCGAGGTGCTGCCGCCACTGGTGTTCGCGCTGTCGCCCGGCGATTATTCGGCGCAGTGCCTGAGCCTGAAGAACGCCGGCGCCAATTACGCCTATCTCGGCAACACGGCGGCCTCCAATATCTCGGTGATGAAGGCCTGCAAGGCCGCCGGTGTCGATGTGCAGTTCATGAGCAATGTGTGGGGCATGGACGAGAACGCCGCCAAGGCCGCGGGCGACGCCGCCGATGGCGTGATCTTCCCGCTGCGCACGGCGGTGGGCTGGGGCGGCAACGCGCCGGGCATGAAGACGGTGCAGGAGATCTCCAAGATCTCCGATCCCACCGGCAAGATCTATCGCCCCGTGCATTACATCGCCGGCGTCTGCACGGCGCTCTATATGAAGGAAGCGATCGAATGGGCCGCGAAGAATGGCGGCACCAATGGCGAGAATGTCGCCAAGGGCTTCTACCAGAAGAAGGACTGGGTGCCGGCCGGAATGGAAGGCGTTTGCAATCCATCTACCTGGACCGACAAGGACCACCGCCCCACCACCAAGGTCGATCTGTATCGCTCCAAGGTTTCAGGTGCGACCGATGGCGATCTCAATGATCTGATGGCCAAGGGCACAATCAAGC
>SDZE01000120.1 GCA_004173095.1 Bradyrhizobiaceae bacterium | reverse complement strand
ACGGAGGCCAATCCGGAAGGCCTGCCGATGGAGGTCTTCGACGCCATTCGGGCCGGTGTCGCCGGCGATCGGTCGCAATATTACAAGGACCTCGCGCTGGCCTTCTACGGCGCGAACCGTGCTGGCGCGAAGGTCTCGCAGGGCACGCTGGATCAATTCTGGCTATGGAGCATGCAAGCTGGCACCAAGAACGCCTATGAGAGCGTCAAGGCGTTTTCAGAAACCGACTTTACTGAAGACCTCAAGAAGTTCGACATCCCGACCTTGGTTCTTCATGGCGAGGACGACCAGATCGTGCCGGTCAAGGACTCCGCAGTGAAGTCGGCGAAGATGATCAAGGGCGCCATCGACGTTTATTATCCAGGCGCACCGCACGGCATCACCGCGACCCACGCCGATCAGGTCAATGCCGAACTGCTGAAGTTTTTGAAATCCTAGCGTCGCGGCTTCAACACCGAGGAAATGACACAGGCGGCCACCTCACCAGGAGGTGCGCCGTTTGTCGGCCCCGGGGATCACCTCACTTGATCCCGTCGCGCACCATGTAGCCGGCGCCGCGGATGGTGTGCAGCAGCGGGCGATCGAAACCCTTGTCGATCTTCGAACGCAGGCGCGAGATGTGGACGTCGATCACATTGGTCTGCGGATCGAAATGATAATCCCAGACATTTTCGAGCAGCATGGTGCGGGTCACCACCTGCCCGGCATGCTTCATCAGATATTCGAGCAGACGAAATTCGCGCGGCTGCAGGATCAGTTCCTGACCGCCGCGGGTGACTCCATGCGACAGCCGGTCGAGTTCGAGATCGCCGACGCGGTAGCTGGTCTCTTCGGCCGGCCCGCCCTGTCGGCGCGACAGCGCTTCGACGCGCGCCAGCAGTTCGGCGAATGAATAGGGCTTCGGCAGATAATCGTCGCCGCCGGCGCGCAGGCCCTTGATGCGGTCGTCGACCTGGCCGAGTGCAGAAAGGATCAGGGCCGGCGTCCGGTTGCCCTTGTCGCGCAACCCACCGATCACCGACAGGCCATCGCGCTTCGGCAGCATGCGATCGACCACGAGCACGTCATAGTCGCCGCTGTCCGCCAGCGCAAAACCCTCCTCGCCATCGGCAGCGTGGTCGGCGACATGGCCGACTTCGCGAAATGCCTTCACCAGATAGTCGGCGGATTCGCGGTCGTCTTCGATGATGAGCAGACGCATTTCGGGAACGGCTCTGGGCGTGGCAGCATCGCTGCGGACTGGTTCGATCTCGGTCACCATGGCGTGCACTGCGCTCTCATGCAAGGCGGTGGGACGTCCCCGCTTCTGGCATCCCGCTCTTGACATCATTTGCCTGTGATAGGGAATGGACGGCGAGGCTGGGGGAAACCTCGCCGTCCACGCGCCTTCCGACGGAGGGGGGATCCGCAGGAAGGTAGCAGCGGGAGCGAGTTTGCACTCGCTCCCTGGAAAGCACCGTCAGCGGGGGCGACTATGCCGGCGACACCTTCCGTCTCGAACGCATGATCGCGAGGATCAAGTCATCAATCGCAAGCGATCATGCGCAACCTGGTCGAACGATGCCTCACCCCTTGCTGAGCGGCACCGCCACAAATTTCGACGAACCGTTCGAGCGAACCCGGATCAGCACGCTGTTCTTCTTGTCGTTATGCGCAGCGACGATCGCCTCACGCACATCGCCCGGCGACGTCACATTCTTGCCGGCGACCTCCAGGATCACATCGCCCTCCTTGAAGCCGCGCTCGGCCGCCGCGCTCTTCGGATCGACGCCGGTGACGACGACGCCGTCCTTGCCAGCACCAGCAACGCTGCTCGCCGGCGACACCGAGAGGCCAAGCTTCGGCACATCGGCGCCCTGCGAGGAGCTGCCGCGATCGCCGTCGATGTCGGCCTTCGCCTCCACCGTGTTCGGCAGCGTGCCAAGGGTCATGGACAGAACCTTGTCCTCGCCCTTCGACAGCACGTTGAGCTTCACCGTGTTGCCCGGCGCAAACCCGCCGATGGTGCGGGCGAGTTCGCGTGCATCCTTCACCGGCGTGCCGTTCACCGACGTGATGACGTCACCCGACTTGATCCCAGCCTTGGCCGCCGGCCCGTCCGATTGCGGCTCGGCGACCAAGGCGCCTTCCGCTTTCTTCAGGCCGAGCGAGTCGGCGATGTCCTTGGTCACCGGCTGGATCTGCACGCCGATCCAGCCGCGCGACACCGAGCCCTTGTCCTTGAGCTGCGACACCACCGTGTTCACGGTCGAGGCCGGGATCGAGAACGCAATGCCAACGCTGCCGCCCGACGGCGAGTAGATCGCGGTGTTGACGCCCATCACCTCGCCCGACACGTCGAATGCCGGTCCGCCCGAATTGCCCTTGTTGACGGGCGCATCGATCTGGATGAAATCGTCATACGGACCGCTGCCGATGTCACGGCCCGAGGCCGAAACGATGCCGGCGGTCACGGTGCCGCCGAGGCCGAACGGATTGCCGACCGCGAGCACCCAGTCGCCGATCCGCGGCTTGCCTTCGGCGAGCTTTGCGAACGGGAAATCGGTGCGGCCTTCGACCTTGATCAGCGCCAGATCGGTGCGCGGATCGGTGCCGATCACCTTGGCCTTGTAGCTGGTGCCGTCATCGAGAGTGACCTCGACCTTGTCGGCACCGTCGACCACGTGGTTGTTGGTCACGGCATAGCCATCAGCCGAAATGAAGAAGCCCGAACCCTGGCCGCTGACGACGCCGCGTCCGCCGCGCGGCCCACCGCGCATGCCGGGCGGCATGCCGTTCTCGCCGAACCGCTTGAAGAAGCGCTCCATCGGCGAGCCCGGCTGGAACGGCGACTCGGCGCCGCTATCGTCGTCCGACTTCGACGCGACCTTCTCCTTCATGTTGACCTTGACCGAAATGACCGAAGGCTTCACGCGCTCGACGATGTCGGCAAAGCCGACCGGCTGTGCAGCCTGGGACTTGACGGACTTGTCGACCTGCGCATACGCGGGGGTCGCGAATTCGAAACCGTTGCCGTTCGGCGAAATGCCGTAAGCGGCAACGCCGAGGCCCGCGACGACGGAGGCCATCAGCGCGAATTTGCGCATGGACAGCAACGAACGACGCGGCGCTTTGTAGGACGGCAGATCAGAAAAATCGGTGGGGCGGTCGGACATCGATAATCTCCAGAACAACGGCGCGGGGCGAGCGCCTCGTGTGATCTGAAGATGCCATCCCGAACCTTACCGCGCGCTGGCAGGGGCATTAAGGTTTTGTAATTTCGGCGGCATGGGTGCGACGGGGTGACGCGGGGGCGGCTGCCCCCAAACCGCCGCTACCGATCGCGAGGCCCCGCAGCAGCGTCAGTGGTCGGTCTGGGCCGGATCCGGAAACAAGCCAGCGAGGATCTCACCGGCCATGTTGAAGGCCGCAACGCCGCGGAACAGTGCCGCGATGCCTGCGCTGGCATGAAGCTCTTCCAATGTTGCGCCGGCCTTGATGGCCGCTTTGGCGTGATTGGCCGCAGCCTCCGATGTTTGCACCAGCAAAATAGCAAAGGCCATCAATTGCACTGTCTTTTGATCCATCGCCGCTGGCGACAGTGCGGCGATGCGCCAGTCTTCCAGTGCGACGACGAGATCCGGATCGACCCGCATGCCGAGTTCGAGCCGTTTTGCGATTTTCGGTGGAGTGAAACCTATCATGGTCTCGTAGCGGGTCTTTAGTTCACTGAGCTTGGCATCTGCCTTCGACATCTCGTTCCCATCCTGTCTCGCATGACCGTGTTGTGCACGTCGCCGCGCACGGCGCGACGCCCTTGCATCAATCGACTTTTGCTCCAGCCGTCTTCACCACCTGTCCCCACTTGCGCGACTCCGCGCGAAGGAACGCGGCGAATGCATCGCCGGACAAAGTGCCGGGCTCCGCGCC
>SDZE01000419.1 GCA_004173095.1 Bradyrhizobiaceae bacterium | reverse complement strand
AGCGTCGCACCGCTCGCTGCGAGTTCGAGCAGCAAGGCGATATCCTCAGGGCGCCAACTTTTGACGATCGGTTTGGCCATGTACAATCCTCCGCAGCGCTTCGGCGCAGAGATCATGGCACCCGCAGCATCGGCCGATCGTCTCATTTGAGACCTTATGTGAGATGTCGCGACGGCTATTTGCAGCAGGTTAGTGCCTTGGTGCCATCGTTCATTCCGGTATCGACCGGCCTTTGCTGACATTCGCACGCTGTGCGCATTCAGGCGTCGCGGACCAGCGCGCGCATATGTCCCGCCATGGCGTCCCGATCGGCGGTTCGAGCCGGTCTGCGACAAGGTTTTGAGGAATTTAAATAGCTGGAGGCGATGGCGGAGAGGGGGGGATTCGAACCCCCGATGGGCTTGCACCCATGCCGCATTTCGAGTGCGGTACAATCAACCACTCTGCCACCTCTCCTTGGTGCCTCGATCCGACGGTTGCCCGCCGGGTGGTTGGCGGTGTTCTAGGCGAGGATGACGGGACAGACAAGCACCGGATCGGGAAATTCCATCCCGGGCCGGCCACGATGTGGCAAAAATCCGCGCAGTCTGAGGCCCGGGCGTCCCCCCGCCGTGGGGGCGCGTATGGACCGGGCCGGCCGAACTGGCGCGACGCTGACGCAGGCGGAACATCAGGCGTTTGATTCGCCGGCCCTATACGTTGCTGGGCGGCCTTGGAAAGGCCGCCAAGCTCGGTGCCCGGCAAGGTCGTCGGTGCGGAGGTGGGGCCAAATAGGCGCGCAAGCCCATCCACCCGGCTGGCGGGAGGCTAGTCCTTCGCTTTCTTGGCTTTCTTATCGCCCTTATCGCCCTTGTCGTCCTTGTCCTTCTTCGACTCTTTCTTGCGGTTGGTGAAACGGGCATTGCCGAGTCCGGTGCCGATGGTAAGGACGCCCCAGCGGTCGAAATCCTGCATGAAGGGCACTTCGCTCAGCCCCTGCGCCACGCCGTCATTGTGCATCAGCACGGCCGTGTCGTGCCCGCCGATCTCCGGAATCGCTTCGGCGATGCTGTTGGGCAGGTTGAATTTGCTGGATTCCCAATTGCCCGGCAGGTTCTGCGCGCCCTTCTCGATGGTGCCGTCTTCGTTGATTACGCCGGGACAGGAAATGCCGATGAACGGCGCCAGCTTGAAGCCCTCCTTCTCGGCATCAGAGATCAGGTCCTTGAGCATCTTGACCAAGCGCTTGACGGCGCCCTCCCGGGTCGGCTCGTCGTCGGCGTGCCGCCACAGGTCCGATTTCCACACCGAGGCCTTGGAGAGATCCTTGGATTTCTTGAACGCGGTCTCGACCACGCCGCAGCGGATATTGGAGCCGCCGATATCCACCGCCAGAATGCTGTCATAGCCCTCGAAAATCCAGGACGGCGCCAGATGCAGGCAGCCCAGCAGCCCGGCTTCATCGGGATGAAAGCGGATCGGCACCAGATCGACTTTCAAGCCCTCGGCCTTGAGCAGGATGTCGGTGCGCGCGATGGCCAGTTCGCCGACCCGGCTTTGCCGAAAGCCGCCGCCGACCACGATGCACTCGGTATCGGTCCAGGCCTTGGTCTTGAAGAAGCGCCGCACCACGTAGGCAAGCTCTTGCGCGAACTCCTCGATCGCCCCATGCACCACGGCGGCCGCGCGCACGTCGTCGCCCAGCAACAAGTCTTCCAGCTCGGATTTCGAGATATCGGTGGTGGTCTTCTTGCCGAGCGGATCCTCTCCGCTTTTCTTCAGCGGCTTGCGGATGCCGTCGAGAATGCTCTGGAACGCACCCTTGCTGGCCCGGTCGCCGAGAAAGCCGTCCTCGTCCTTGATTTCGATATTGAAACTGACGACGTCCACCGATGGAAGGCGGTCAGCACCATGATTACCGATACCGACGGTCGTAACTGTATCTTCAGCCATTTTGCCCCTGCACACTAAAACCGCTGATCAATGCGGAGGGAACCCATTGGTTGCATCCGTATCCGAGCGGAGCGACGAATAGTATCAGCCGGGTACTATCGCCGCTTGCGCAGCTGTCCAAATGCGCGCGGCCTGCCCACGATCGCGATGCGACATAGACGCCACGGGCCCGCAGACGCGGAACACTCGCCGTTTTGCTGGCGTTGGCCCGGCTTATCAGGCGTGACCAGTGCGCTTGATCCCTGCCGCGACACCGACTTGAGACGGGACATGCCATGCCGAACAAGAGTGACATTGACGCCATGGCTGCGCCAAAGCCGCCGGCCCTCGCCGAAGAGGTCAGCGACGCACTCAAAGAAAAGGCGGCGCTGCCAGTCACGACCATGGTGACACTCGGTTGTCTCGCCGGCGCCTATATCGCTTTCGGCGGGTTGTTTGCCACGATCGCCTCGGCCGGCACCAGCGACATGCCCTATGGTGTGGGCCAGATTCTCACCGGTCTGGTGTTCGTGCTCGGCCTGGTTCTGGTGATCGTGGCCGGCGCGGAGCTGTTCACGGGCAACACGCTGATGGCCGGCCTGCTCGTCACCCGCCGCATCGCGTTGCGGCCGATGCTGGTGTCATGGAGCGTGGTCTATCTCACCAATCTCGTCGGCGCCTTGATTGTCGCCGCGCTCGTGTTCGGATCGGGCATTCATCACGATGGCGATGGCGCCGTCGGTCAAGCCGCCCTCAAACTCGCCGAATCCAAAGGCGCGCCCGACTTCGCGACGGCTTTCGCCAGCGGCATCCTGGCCAATATGCTGGTCTGCCTCGCTGTGTGGATCGGCTACAGCGCGCGCTCCACCAGCGACAAGTTCTTTGCGGTGCTGCTGCCGATCACGGCCTTCGTCGCTGCGGGATTGGAGCATTCCGTCGCCAATATGTATCTCATTCCCTATGGATGGATGGTCAAGACATTCGCCGATGCCGCCTTTTGGGAGGCCGCCAGCCTGATGCCGGCATCGTATCCATCGGTGACGGTGGCCGGCTTTGCATCGAACCTGGTGCCGGTCACGCTCGGCAACATCGTCGGCGGCTTCGTGATCGCGACTGCCTATGCGGTCGCGTATCTGCGCCCTGCAAAGGACTGACGCGGAAGAGACTGACACAGAAAAAAGGGCTGGCGCTGAATGCGCCGGCCCTTTTCGCTCAGGCCACGATCTTCACCGGCACCGATTTATATCCCGGCGTCTTCGACTTGGTGTCGTGATTGGCGAGCGCCACCAGCGGATTGGCCTCGGGATAGTACGCGCCGAGGCAACCGTCCGGCAGACTGAACGGCGTGATCTTCAGCGGGCCCACGCGGCGCTCGACGCCGTCGTCCGCATCGCTGACGAGCGATACCAGTTGGCCTTGGGTCAACCCGGCGCGCACGATATCGTCGTGATTGATCAACAGCACGTCGCGCTCGCCCTCGATCCCGCGCAATCGGTCGCTCGAGCCATAGACGGTCGTATTGAACTGATCGTTGCTGCGCATCGTGATCAGCCGATAACGCCCCGGCGCGTCCTGGAAACCGGTCGAAGCCATATCGCTCGGTGTGGTGAACGCGGCTTTGCCGCTCTCTGTCTTCCAGATCCGCTCGCGGGCCGCATTGCCGCGATAGAAGCCGCCGGGCGTGAACATGCGATCGTTGAAATCCGAAAACTCCTCCGGATAGGTTTCCGCAATCAGATCCCTGATCCGGCAGTAATCCGCTGTCCAGGCGTCCCAATCGACCTTGGGATTGCGCGGCAATGTGGCTTTGGCCAATCCGGCAACGATGGCGATTTCGGATTTGAGATGTTCACTCGCTGGCGTGCGGCGGCCGATGGATCCATGGATATGGCTGAACGTATCCTCCATGGTGACGGCCTGCGGTCCGGATTCCTGCATGTCCTGTTCGGAGCGGCCGAGGCACGGCAGCAGATAGGCGACCTCGCCATTCAGCAGATGGCTGTGATTGAGCTTGGTGG
>SDZE01000478.1 GCA_004173095.1 Bradyrhizobiaceae bacterium | reverse complement strand
GGCAACAAGGACATCATCACCATCGAGCACATGCGCGCGATGAAGGATCGTGCCATCGTCTGCAACATCGGTCACTTCGACAACGAGATTCAGATCGCGCATCTGAAGAACCTGAAGTGGGACAACATCAAGCCGCAGGTCGACGAGATCACCTTCCCGGACGGCAAGCGCATGATCCTGCTGTCGGAAGGCCGCCTCGTGAACCTTGGCAACGCGACCGGCCATCCGTCTTTCGTGATGTCGGCCTCGTTCACCAACCAGACGCTGGCGCAGATCGAACTCTACGCTAACAACAAGGACGGCAAGTACAAGAAGGAAGTGTACGTGCTGCCGAAGTCGCTCGACGAGAAGGTAGCCCGTCTGCATCTCGCCAAGATCGGCGTCAAGCTGAGCAAGCTCTCGGACGAGCAGGCGTCCTATATCGGCGTCAAGACCGAAGGCCCGTTCAAGGCGGACCACTACCGCTATTGAGTTCGGTTTCAGCGATTGAATGCAAAAGCCCCGGAGCGATCCGGGGCTTTTTTGCGACCGGTGATGGAGGTCACCCTAGCGCGGTCTCACCATTGCCGTCAGCAGAGGTGCCCCGACCTAAGTGGGAGTTGCGCATTAGCCCGACAATCGGTTGGATCGCACCAAGGATGAGTCCCGCCGATCTGGAGTTCACTATGCCGTTCCCGCACGCGTCACAGGCCCTGTCTCGTTTTACGGTCATCGATCTCACCCGGGTGCGCTCCGGGCCGACTGCGGTGCGGCAATTGGCCGACTGGGGTGCGAATGTCATCAAGATCGATGCCTTGAGTGACGACGCGGCGGGCGAACAGCCGGGCGGGCCGCGCCGTGGATCGGACTTTCAGAATCTGCATCGCAACAAGCGCGCGATGACACTGAACCTGAAAGACCCGCGCGGCCTCGATGTGTTCAAGCGCCTGATCGCCAAGGCAGATGTGGTGGTCGAGAATTTTCGGCCCGACGTGAAGAGCCGCCTCGGTATCGATTATGAAAGCCTGCGGGCGATCAATCCCGGTCTGGTCTATGGCAGCATTTCCGGCTTCGGCCAGGACGGGCCGTATCACAAGCGCCCCGGTTTCGATCAGATCGCGCAAGGCATGGGCGGTCTGATGTCGATCACCGGCGCGCCGGGCGAGGGGCCGATGCGGGTCGGTATTCCCGTCGCGGATCTTACGGCTGGCCTCTTTTGCGCCATGGGCATTCTCACCGCATTGCTGGAGCGCGACGTCTCCGGGCAAGGGCAGTGGGTGCAGACCTCGCTGCTGCAGGCGCAGATCTTCATGCTGGATTTCCAGGCGGCGCGCTGGTTGATGGAGGGTGAAGTGCCGCAACAGGCTGGCAACAATCATCCGACCAGCATTCCCACCGGCGTGTTCAAAACGTCCGACGGCTATATCAACATCGCCACCACCGGCGGCAAGATCTGGGAGCGCTGCGCGCAAGCAATCGGCGCGCCCGAACTGCTCAGCAATCCCGATTACAAGACGGCACCGGATCGTTCGAAGAATCGCGATGCGTTAAATGCGGAAATTTCGCGCCGCACGCTGACGCGCACGACCGAGCGATGGGTCGATGATCTCAATGCCGCCGGCGTGCCTTGTGGTCCCATCTATGCGATCGATCAGATGTTCGACGACGCGCAGGTCAAACATCTCGGCATCGCGCAGGATGTGCCCAACGATCAGGACCGCGATATCCGCCTGGTCGGGCAGCCTTTCACACTGTCGCGCACGCCCAGCAAGATGGCCGCACGACCGCCCGAAGTCGGCGAGCAGACGGAAGACGTTCTCGCCGAGCTTGGCTTCAGTGTCGACGAGATCAAATCGCTACGCGAGGCGAAGGTGGTGTGATCGCCTCGCGGCCAGCGCTTCGCAAGCTCACGCTCTTCCAAAGCGTTTCGGATTGAGCCGATCCCCGAAGTCACCATTGCGAGCCCGCGACATTCGCCTTTGGCGATTGTCGCTGAGCGAAGCAATCCAGAAAGCCAAAAGCGAAGACTGAATTGCTTCGTCGCTATGCTCCTCGCAATCACGGTTGAGGGTGTTCCGATTCACCTCACGTCAACACGGTCTACTCCAGCATCTCGCGCACCATCGGGATCACCTTCGTCCCGTAGAGCTCGATACACGCCATCAGCTTGTCGTGCGGCAGCGGGCCCGCGCTGTATTTCATATCGAAGCGCGACAGGCCCAGCGTCCTTGCGGTCTTCGCGATCTTCTTGGCGACGGTTTCCGGCGAGCCCACATAGAGCGAGCCGTGATCTACTTCCTGATCGAATTCACTCCGCTGCATCGGCGGCCAGCCGCGCTCTTGGCCGATGCGGTCGCGCATCTGCTTGTAGTCGCCCCAGATCTCTTCGCGCGCCTGTTCGTCGGTGGCCGCAATGTAGCCAGGCGAATGCACGCCGATCGGCTTCACCGGTCGTTTTATCTCAGCATAGGCGCGGTGATACAGATCGACATAGGGCTTGAAAC
Source organism: Bradyrhizobiaceae bacterium (assembly GCA_004173095.1). Classification (GTDB taxonomy): domain Bacteria; phylum Pseudomonadota; class Alphaproteobacteria; order Rhizobiales; family Xanthobacteraceae; genus Tardiphaga. The sequence continues at coordinate 1,452 of SDZE01000478.1, read as the reverse complement.
GTTCGGGATTGCCGCCGATGATCGCCAGCATCAATGGCAGATCGTAGCGCACCGCGCGCACCACGGATTGCGGGCTGCCGCCGACGCCGATCCAGGTGGTGAGGTTGCCGGTCTCGATCGGCGGAAAGACGCGCTGATCGGCCAGAGGCGGACGGGTGGTGCCGCTCCAGGTGACGGCCTCGCTGTTCACCAACTCTGCAAACAGATCGAGCTTATCCTCGAACAGCGTCTCGTAATCTTCGAGCTTGAAGCCGAACAGCGGGAATGACTCGGTGAACGAGCCACGGCCGAGGATGACCTCGGCGCGCCCGTTGGACGCCGCATCGACCGTCGCGAAACGCTGGAACACGCGGATCGGATCATCCGAGCTCAGCACCGTCACAGCGGATCCGAGACGGATGCGCGTCGTGCGCGTCGCGATGGCGGCGAGCACGACTTCCGGCGCGGACACGGCGAAGTCGCCGCGATGATGCTCGCCGACGCCAAAGAAATCGACGCCAAGGCGATCGGCGAGCACCGCTTCATCGATGACGTTGCGGATGACCTGCGCATGCGACAGCAATTGCCCGTCGGCGCCGCGCGTGACGTCGCCGAATGTATCAAGGCCGAGTTCGAGTGCCATGAGATGTATCCCGAGCGTTGAAACGACAAAGGCCACGCAGGATGCGCGGCCTTTGCTATCACGCTATGTGGGCGCTTATTTGGGTTCGCTGATTTCGAAGTTCAAGGTACCGATGCCGTCCACGCCGCAGGCGACCTTGTCGCCGGGATTGAGAGCGGCCACGCCGGCCGGGGTGCCGGTGAGGATGACGTCGCCGGCGCCGAGTTCGACCTGCAGCGACAGCTTCGAGATGATCTCGGCGATATTCCAGATCATTTCCGACAGGTCGCCCTTCTGGCGTTCGGTGCCGTTCACCGACAGCCAGATCTTGCCCTTCGAGGGATGCCCCGATTTGGACGCCGGGATCAGCGCGCCTGTCGGAGCCGACATGTCGAACGACTTGCCGATCTCCCAGGGCTGCTCTTTCTTGCGCGAGACCGTCTGCAGGTCGCGGCGCGTGAGGTCGACGCTGACGCCGTAACCCCAGACGTGATCGAGCGCCTGTTCGGGCGAGATGTTGAGACCGCCGCTCTTCAGCGCGACCACGAGTTCGACTTCGTGCTGCATGTCCTTGGTCAGCGTCGGATAGGGAATCGTGCTGCCATCCGGCACGACCATGTCGGCATGCTTGGCGAAGAAGAAGGGCGGGTTGCGCTCGTCATTGCCGAGTTCGCGGATGTGCTCGAGATAATTACGGCCGACGCACCAGACGCGACGGACCGGGAATTTGGAGGTTTCGCCCTGGACGGCGATGGCGGCCTGCGGGGGCGGGGTGATCACGTAGGAAGCGGTCATGGAGAGGTCTCGAATTTGAACCGCACCCCGTCATTGCGAGGAGCGACGCGACGAAG